>CAYJJP010000217.1:0-4383 GCA_964370525.1 uncultured Desulfovibrionaceae bacterium
TTTTATTATAAACTCAAATTTTATGAAGAGTCACTAATCAAGGCCAATCACTTTTGCCGCTTTCTTAGTTGCTTTTTTAATTTTATTCATAACACCTTCTTCCGGTGCATGTTTTTCAAATTCACGCAAAAGTTCTTCTTGTTTTTCGCTTATACGAGTAGGTGTAAGGATTTTAATTTCCACCAATAAATCACCACGAGTTGTACGTCCGAGTATGGGCATTCCTTCACCCTTAATGCGCAGAACCGTACCACTTTGAATACCACGAGGAATTTCAAGAGTAACGTTATCCTGCAATGAAGGAACTTCCAGCCTATAGCCTAAGATGGCTTGAACAAAAGTGATTTCTTGCGTAAAAATAAGATCGTTACCTTGGCGACGGAATGTTTTATCTTGTTCTACGCTAATAACCACATATAAATCGCCGGCCGGGCCGCCATTGCTACCCTCTTCACCTTCACCACGCACTCTAAGGCGCGTTCCGGTATCCACACCGGCGGGAATTTGTACTGACAATTCACGAGTTTCATTTAATATGCCGTCGCCCTTACAGCGTGGGCAAGGCTTAACAATAATTTGCCCTTCGCCACGACATACGGGACAGGGAGAGGAAATTTGGAAAAACCCTTGTGCACGCCTAATTTGACCTGCGCCATTACAGTGTCTACATGTTTCCGGTTTACTACCAGGGGCTGCACCGGAACCGGAACAGTCAGCACAGACCACACGTTTTGGTAGTTGCAAAACAACTTCATCACCTGAGGCTGCCTTGGCAAATGGAATTTTAAGGTTGTAGCGCAAATCTGCTCCGCGCATAGCCCTATTCGCATTGCTGCTAAACCCAAATAAATCACCAAAAATATCGCTGAAATGCGAGAACACATCTTCAGTAGACCCAAATCCGCCACCGGCATGACCATTTACACCGGCATGTCCGAAACGATCATAGCGAGCCCTACGCTCAGCATCACGCAAAACATCATATGCTTCAGCTGCTTCTTTAAATTTCTGCTCAGCTTCCGCATTATCGGGATTGTGATCAGGGTGAAACTTCATTGCTAGGCTACGATAAGATTTCTTTATCTCATCTTCCGAAGCAGTTTTTGACACCGACAAAACTTCATAATAACATCTTTGACTCATAACATGCACAACAAATTAAATATTTAACTTCAAACGCCAAGCGTTCTTGAAAGCTTACAGATTAACCTTTCGCCGACTTACAAGTTGCTAAGCGCAACAATTCATTAAATGTGTATAAAAATTCGCACCGAAACTCTAATCTTCTTGCGTAACAACTTCTTGTTTTTCTTCAGGCAAAGGATTATAATAACTTAAATCCTCAGGAATAACTTTGCCGGCAGCAATTTCACGCAAAGCAGTAACCACTTCTTTATTGCGTGTTTCCACAAGACTTTCATAGCCATCACGATATTGCTGAATACGCTTGATAGCCATCTGCACAAGCAAAAAACGATTATCTACACGTTCCTGACAATCTTCAACGGTAATACGCGCCATAAAAAACTCCCATGTCAAAATATAATTCCTTCAAGACATTTGTCTAGAAGGACATTTAAAATTTTATTAAATATCATGATAAACAAAATATTTACAGCATTAGTAACACAATTTTCGCCTCTTAGACTCAAGAGTTTAAAGAAAAAATGTAAGCGAAAGTAAAACAGGGTAGCAATATACAAAGAACTTTCAGTTGTCAAGCATTATCATTTACTGAAAAATCATAGTCATATATAAACTTGAACTACACAAAAATCACGCCCATATCTGCGGGTGGGCTGTGCAAATAAAAGCCCATCAACAGCCTGTTACATTATTCTTTCTTATTACGCTTTATAAATTGTTTAAGAACAGTTTGTGCCGTTCTGTCGCCATTTTTAGCCGCAAGTGTATACCATTTTTCAGCCAGCAAGACATCTCTTTCTACGCCCGTACCTTGGTCGTACATATAACCAAGGCTAAATTGTGCGGCAGCATCATTTTGATTGGCAGCAAGCGTATACCAATAAATAGCTTTGCTGTAGTCCGGCTTACCAACTTTCCCCTCTTCATAAAGAAAACCTAGGTTGTATTGCGCCGGCGCATAGCCCTTTTCAGCGGCTTTGAGGTAATATTCGTGCGCCTTAAAAAAGTTTTGGCTTTGCCCAAGCCCTTCGGCATACATAAAAGCCAAGTTATTTTGCGCAAGAATGTGCTCTTGATCGGCAGCTTTTTGAAACCAGTAAATGGCACGAGCATCATTTTTTTCTATACCCTCACCATGCAAATAAATCCACCCCAGTGAATATTGCGCATCGGCAAGTCCCTGCTCGGCTGCTTTTTCATACCACTCAATGGCTTTTTTTACATCCTTTTTGACGCCCCTTCCATTGGCCAGCATAAAGGCCAAGTTATAGCGCGCCACAGCATGTCCGTTGTTAGCCGCCTTCCGAAACCATTTTATCGATTCCCTAAGATTTTTTTTAATCCCCTGCCCTCTTGCAAGAGCACCGGCGTACGAATTTTGTGCGCTTATATCACCGGCTCTGGCGGCCTTTTCGTACCATATGGTAGCAGAACGCACATTGCGCTTAACCCCTTCGCCTGACTCATACATACGCCCCACAAAATACATGGCCTCAGGATTCTCTTCCTTGGCAAGAGGTAAAAGGATTTTGTATGCATTGTCAAAATCCTTATCATTGATAGCATTTTGCGCTTCGCTCAACTGCGCCGCAACACGGATTGCCTGCTCACTGTCTATGGCCGGCGCAATGGCAGCTCCGCTGTGTGCAGACATGGGCAATGCCCAAAACGCAACCGTAAGCACCCACAAAAAATTCAAATAATATCTTTTCACGAAAACCTCTGCTGTTTTCGTGATGTATCATTCATACTGCGTTTTTTGTCAAGACTTATGTGACAACGCTAACTGCCGCCACAGGCTGTGCCGGACACAAAGCAACTATAACAACGATGATGACGCAACATAACCCTATAACGCATGGCTTGCTCCAACGTATTTGCCAGCGCATAATCTTGATCATCATCAACCAAGGTACAAGCATATACTTGCAGAACCCCCTGATTTTTTACAACCATCTTGCTGTAATTACACATAAATCGCTCACGTTCTTCCTGTGTTTTATACAGAGTCATGCATTTTTCGCTAATATTTGGCAGTGTTGGCGTAGCATTAGGTTGCAAAAGATTTGGAAAGGATACAAAGGGCAAGCTCTCCGGCAAGCCTTTGCGAACAAACTGTTCAGCATATGCAGCATCCAATGCTTTAATATCACAAGCTTCATGAATCTGCCTTGCCACCGAAACATCAAAACCAAGATTATGCAGCTGCACCATGCCATCAAGAGCTTTTTCAAAAGAACCACGCCCACGGTTTACATCATGTTCATGTGCGTATGGAGAGTCAAGGCTTACCCGAAAGGACAGTTTATGCAGGCCCTGCCTAAACGGGGCAAGACGTGGCAATGCGGCGTGCAAAGGCGCTGTAGCATTGGTTAAAATCAAACAAGGCGCCACATCAAGGGCAGCATCTATAAGATCCGTCATGTGTCCTAAAACAAAGGGTTCTCCACCGGTAAAAGCAATTTTTTCTACAGAAAACTTTTGAGCTTCCTGTAAAAATGGAAGAATTTCCCCTAAGCTAGGAGCTTGAATGCGTGAATTTCCGGGATGAGAGCCTTCAAAGCAAAAAGGACATCGTAAATTACAATTTGTACCGGTATGAAACCAAAGTTCTGTGAGTTTTTGAGGTTCGATAAAACCGCGTTGCTCGCCCTCTTGTGTAAAAAGCCAATTACTTTCTCTGAGGTGATGTTGTTTTACTGAGTGATGTTGAAGCATTCTTACCTTCTTTTTTTGAGATTTTATAATTCAATAAGGCGGTAGAAAGGCTAATGGAGTTTGCATTCATACAGATTATGTAGCAAACAGATATAACAATGTTTTTATATATATAAATGTAAATTTCATCAAGTTTTTTTATCTCAATATTTCAAAAAATTTCAGTATTTTTACATACCAACAAGATCTTTATATCCAACGAACTAATATTTCAGTGTTTTTCAAGAAAACACCATTACCTACTCACATAAAACACACACAAACTTTCACGCATAATAGAAAAGTATACTAAAATTTATTTTCCTAGCTTGGCCTAAAAAATTTTTAGATTTTAGATAATTAAATTATCATCACATTAGTAAGCTTAATAATTTTTTAGATTTTTTCTTGCCATAATTTTGTAGACAAGCTATAACTATAGCTAGGTTGAGGTCCCTTTAGGGTTTAAGTATAATTTTTTACGAGTTTTAGTTTGGAGGATTTTATGGCTATCATTGAAAGAGTCGACGGTTTCTTTAT
>CAYJJP010000218.1:0-4361 GCA_964370525.1 uncultured Desulfovibrionaceae bacterium
GGGCTTTGGCAAAAGTTCCCCTTCCCCCCTCACAAAAAAATAATTAATCAGTGTTCCCTAAAATGTATTCCAAAAAGAAGGGTTAAGTGGCGTGAGTTTTTTTTCAGCGGCTATCATATCAAGGTGGAGCATACCGAGTGCCATGGTGTCAAAGTCTGGGCGTTTGCCGTTGGTGCGTAAGTCTATGTTAGGGCAATAACATTTGCACTTGGTGCAAAAGTCGATGCGTTCGCCGGATTCGGTTTTTGTTTCCTTTAGGATTTCAATAACATCTGCGCCTTCTTCTTTGCAAGCAGGGCAGGTGCCACGTTTGAAATGCCAATTGATTCCGCACAGGGAACAATGGAGAAATTTTTTGCCGCCGCCGCTGGAAAGAAATTGGTTATTTTCGTCTAAGAGCGCACGGTCGAGATAGGATATAGAAGGAAAAGAGGCACATACTGGGCAATATCCTTCTTTCCATAGCCCGTTTTTATCCCACGGCGCAAGGTGATTTTTTTGCTGGTCGGTTGCGCCGTCAAGGTCAGTATCAGGCTCAGCTTGCAGAGCTACAGCAGGTACACTATGAAGACCTAAGGCGTGTAATACCGGTGCTAAAATAAAGTGGAAAGCAAAGAGTAGGGCTTGGTCCGGTACTTCAAGTGCTGCGGAAACTTCTTCTATAACCTTGGCATTGTTGGCGATATAGGCTTCTGCTACAGCGGAGCTACTATGCGTTGTTTTTTGTGCTTGCTCATTGGCGGTAGCTGTTTCCTTGGTGATGAAATAGCTTTCAAGGCTTGGGATAAAGGGTTTTAGATATTCTTGTTTTGCCAACAAGGGGAGCATGGTTTTAGCTGAAGCGGAAATAACCGGTTCTAAACCTGTGAGTGACATACCAGATAAGAGTGCGCGACCGTGTGTAGCGTATTCCTCGTCAAATTCCGGTAATATTATGTCAAGGTCAGCAAGAAGAGGGAGTAATTCCTTTGGTAATGTTGCTCGAGCGTCAAAGATGTTTTCAAAGGATTTGATAATGGGCTCAAGGACGGGGCGTTGGTTTATAATGCGCTGTGCTGTTTGGGCGACATTTTCGCGAGTATTGATCATAACACTTCCTAAAAATTAAAGTAAAATCTAAAAACCTAAAGTCGGCTCAGCACATTGAGTGGGGAGCAATAAGTGTGATTTGAAAGGGAAGGGGAAAACTTTTTGGCATTAGCAAAAGTTTTCCCCTTCCCACAATGTATCTTAATTAAGCCGTAGCAAACTCGTGATAGAATTCAGCTTCTTCGGCTAGCAAGTAGATGACTTGTACATCATCCACATCGGCTAAGAAGGCTTTGGGGAATTCTTTTTTCACTACAGCCAGTCTTTTTTTGGCATATTCAAGGATCTCATCTCTTTCGCCAAACTGCATAGAGCCTGTGGGACAAGCTTTTACGCAGGCTGGGAGCATACCGGCTTGAACACGACCGATGCACATATCGCACTTGGCAATATCTTTTTTGGCAGCGTCATAGCGAGGCACGTTGTAAGGGCATGAGGACTCAAATCCTTCAAATTGGCTGGCAACGTCTGCGCTCATCTTGCTCATGGCTTCTTTGTTCGCAAGTACAGCTCCGGTGGCTTCATCTTTGAACATGGCGCCTTGCAAGATGCCATTGGCGGTGTCCACGCAAGGTGGTTCAACGCAGTGGCGACATTGGTCTGGGAAGAAGTTCCAAATAACTTGGTTCTTATCGCCTAAGTGTTCGTGAAAACGAACAATTTTATAGTTATTTACATTCAAATCAGGCGGGTTTTGGTGTGTGCCTGTTTGTTTGGTTTTATTGGCCGGCAGGTCGTGCCAATCTTTACAAGCGAGCTGACAACCACGGCAAGCGGTACAACGTGTTGTATCTACAAGAAATGTTTTTGACATATGAGTACCCTCTCCTTATGCGATTTCAGTCAGTTTATCGGCTTTGCGGATGTTAACACAACATGCTTTTGCTTCCGGAATGGTCGTATTAGGATCATAGGCCGTGATGGTCAAGCGGTTGGTTGAGTCGCCGCAATTGGGCGTTGTCCAGCCGTAAGCAAAGGGCATTCCGATAAGGTGTACGGTTTCACCCATAACCTGGAACGGACGCACACGAATGGTAACCATGGCAATGGCTTCGCATTGGCCGCGAGCGCTTTCAACAATGACGCCGTCGCCATTTTTGATGCCCTTTTCCTTGGCTAGTTCGTGACTCATTTCCACATAGAGTTGAGGCTCAGCTTCTAAGAGGTTTGGCACGTTACGCGTTTCACCGCCACTGCACCAATGCTCGGTCAAGCTATAAGTTGTGAGCACAATGGGGAATTTGGGGTCAGCTGGCTTTGCAACTTTATCAAATTCGCCGCTATGGAACTTATAGCAAGGTGAAGAGAGTTGTTTTGAGAACGGATGCGCCTTGATGGGCGTTTCAGCCGGCTCATAGTGCTCCGGCAATGGACCGTCCACACGACCGGGGCCAAAGAGTTGTGCATGTCCGTCGGCTTGCATGATGAAGGGTAGAGTACCTTTTGCATCGCCGTGCGGTGCGGCTGGGCCGTCCGGCACATCGCCCACCCATTTTTTGCCATCCCATTTGATGACGGCTTTATCCGGGTTCAATGGTTGACCGTTCAAATCAACGGATGCGCGATTATAGAGGATGCGGCGGTTTACAGGCCAGCACCATGACCAGTTTGGATACAGGCCAATTTTGGCTTGCATTTCTGTTTGTGATGGATCGCGGCGCTTGAATTTCTTGCCTTCTTCTTCGGTATAACCGCCTGTATAGAGCCAGTTGAGCGAAGTTGTGCTACCGTCCACTTGCAAGGCAGCAAAGCTAGGTACAAGTTGGCCTTTTTTGTAGACTTTATTACCGATTTTTGTGTCCTTGGTGAACATGCCGTTAATGCGGCGTGTCCAATCATCAGCCTTGTATTTTTCAGGCCAATCCATGCTGAGGAGAGCATCGGGGAAAGCTCCGCCTTCTTTTGTATACATCTCACGAAGTTTGTTCATAAGTGGGATGTATATATCACCAAAGTCACGAGCTTCGCCGCCGGGCTTTATGCCTCTGTCAAACCATAAGAGCCAGCGACCGCTGTTGCTGATGGTTCCTTCTTTTTCGATGCGATGTGCGCAAGGCAAGAGGAAGACTTCAGTCTTAATGGTTTTTGGGTCAACGCCGGGACGCTTCCAGTTGTCTGAGGTTTCGGAATTATGTAATTCTCCCACCACAAGCCAATCCAGCTTGTCTACGGCAGCACGCATTTTGTTGGTATTTGGGAAGCTATTTAAGGGGTTTACGCCCATCATGAACGCGCCGCGCATTTTGCCTTCCATCATTCTGTCCATGGCATACATGTAGGAATAATCTTCGCCCGGTTCACATTTTGGAACCAAGTTGTAGCCAAAGTCATTTTCCTTGGTAGCCTTGTCGCCAAACCAGCCTTTGAGCAATGAAACAACGTATTTAGGACGATGTCCCCACCAGTTAAGGCTTTTGTCCATCTTGGTGCTTGGGGTGTTGGCCTTTTGGTATTCTTTAAGGCTTTGCCAAGGTGCAAGAGGAATGCTGTGATATCCCGGCATAATGTGGTATAAAAGAGCATGGTCTGTGGAACCTTGTACGTTTGGTTCACCACGCAGCGCATTAACGCCGCCGCCGGCAATACCAACGTTACCAAGAAGCAATTGAATCATGGCCGCACAGCGAATGTTTTGCACGCCCTTGGTGTGTTGTGTCCAGCCAAGCGCATAGAGCAAGGTACCGGCTTTGTCTTTTTTGCCGGTAGCAGCATAAGGCTCATACACACGCATGAGGTCTTCCTTAGAAATACCCGTGGTTTTGGAAACATTGTCCAAAGTATAGCGTGAATAGTGTTCCTTCATGACATTTAAAACACAGCGCTTATCTTTTAAGGTTGCATCTCGTAAGGGTGCGCCCTTTTTATCACGCTTAAATGTCCATGTGGAGCGGTCATATTGACGTGTTTTAGGGTTATAGCCGCTGAAAAGTCCGTCTTTAAACGTAAATTTGTCGGCAATAACAAAGGATGCGTTGGTGTTATTCATTACATAATCATGTTGGTAGAGCTTGTTTTCTAAAATATAGTTGATAAGCCCACCAAGGAAGGCGATATCCGTGCCGGAACGAATGGGCACATGGAAATCACATCGAGCAGATGTACGTGAAAACTTAGGATCAACGTGGACAAGCTTTGCGCCATTGTCCTTAGCACGCAAAATCCATTTAAAGGATACAGGGTGATGCTCAGCAGCATTACTTCCTATAATAAGAACCATGTCGGCATTTTTAATGTCGATCCAGTGGTTGGTCATCGCACCGCGTCCGAACGAC
>CAYJJP010000219.1:0-4360 GCA_964370525.1 uncultured Desulfovibrionaceae bacterium
CACACCAACCCAGTGCGTTCAAAAAGTACCAAATACAAGGAAAAATTCAAACGCATGGCGCGCCGTGTATACAGACATACATAAGCGGTCTGCGTTTGAATTTTGACGCAGTAGTTTACCCTTTTTCAACGCACTGTTAGGAACGACGCATGGCGACAGTCCCAGTCCTTGCAATCTCTTTAATACCAAAACGTTGAAGCAAACCAATAATGGCATCCAGTTTTTCTTTATTACCGGTAGCTTCAATTGTCATTTCCGTATGCCCAACGTCCATAACACGGCAACGGAAAATCTCTACGGTACGCAATATTTCGCCGCGATTGGCACCCTCAGCGTGCACTTTGAGCAAAAGCATTTCACGCTCAACAGCGCGCATTTCACTAAAATCCACAACCTTTATAATAGTAACAAGCTTGCGTAACTGTTTAATAATTTGTTCAATAATTTGTGCATCCCCATGAGTGGTGATGGTCATATGCGACACGCCGGGTTCAAGGGTTTGAGCAACGTTTAAAGACTCAATATTAAAACCACGTCCACTAAAAAGGCCGGCCACACGCGACAAAACGCCGGGTTCATCTTCTACCAAAACAGAAAGAATATGCTGCATTTTGGCTCTCCTATACTAATAACATTTCGTCCAAAGCAGCACCTGCCGGGACAATGGGTGAAACATTTTCTTCACGCTCGACAAGCACATCGATAATGGCAGTATTTGGTGAGGCCAGCGCAATGGCAAGCGTGCTTTCAAGGTCTTTTGCTTCGTTTATACGATAGCCTTCAGCGCCATATGCTTCGGCAAGCTTCACGAAATCCGGTTGAGCTTGCATATTGGTAAAGCTGTAATTTTTTTGATAGAAAAGCTCTTGCCACTGGCGTACCATACCAAGATTGCGGTTATTCAAAATAAGAATTTTCACCGGCAATTTATTTTCCACAGCAGTGGCCATTTCTTGAATATTCATTTGGATGGAGCCATCGCCGGCAACGGTAATGACCAAGGCATCCGGATACGCAAACTGAGCACCGATGGCAGCAGGAAAGCCAAAGCCCATGGTACCAAGCCCGCCCGAGGTGAGTAAGGTGCGTGGTTTTTTGAAGTTATAAAACTGTGCTGCCCACATTTGATGCTGCCCAACTTCCGTAGAAATAATGGTATTTTTATCTTGAGTGAGGCGATCTAGCGTTTCAATAACTGTTTGCGGCTTAATGCTGTCGCCTTCCACATAGCTTAAGGGGCGCTGCGCTGCCCAAGCTTGCAATTGCGCAATCCAATTTTTATGTGCCGCAATATATTCTTTGTCATCTTGACGTGCAGCCACTATCTCCAACATGCCCTCAAGGGCAAGTTTGCAATCGCCAACCACAGGAACGTCTACCTTCACATTTTTGCGAATGGAGGTTGGATCTATATCAATGTGGATGATGCGAGCATTGGGCGCAAAAGCAGAAATACGCCCCGTGACTCTATCGTCAAAACGGGCGCCGACTGCCATAATAACATCACAATTATTGATTGCCATATTAGCAGCATAACAGCCATGCATCCCCACCATTCCGCACCAAAGCGGATTGACAGAAGAAAAACCGCCAAGCCCCATAAGTGTGGCGCTGACCGGAATTTGCATTTCTTCGGCAAGAGCGTGTACGGCATCAGAAGCTTCGGAATTGATAACACCGCCGCCTACAAGCATGAGTGGCTTTTGAGCTTGAGCTAACATATCCACTGACTTACGCAATTGATTAAGATTGGGGCGATACGTTGGATTATAGCTACGCATTTGTGTGGTTTCAGGCCAAATAAATTCGGTGCTTTGCTGCATAATATCTTTTGGCAAATCCACAAGCACAGGCCCCGGACGACCGCTTCTTGCCAAGTAGTAAGCTTGGCGCAAAATATGCGTAAGTTGTGTAATGTCTTTTACGAGGTAGTTATGCTTGGTGCAAGGACGAGTTATTCCTACGATATCAACCTCTTGGAATGCATCATTTCCGATGAGAGCCGTGGGCACTTGGCCGGTCACAATGACAAGAGGAATAGAATCGCAATAGGCAGTGGCTATACCGGTAACTGTGTTGGTAGCTCCAGGACCTGAAGTAACAAGACATGTCCCAACCTTACCGGTTGCTCTTGCATAACCGTCTGCTGCATGCACAGCAGCCTGCTCGTGTCGAACAAGGATATGGCGTAAGTCCGGATGGCGAGGTATTTCGTCGTACACGTCAATAACGCATCCCCCGGGATAGCCAAAAAAAGTATCCACACCCTCACGTTTAAAAGTTTCAAGCAGTATCTGCGCACCAGTCATTTTCATCGGTTTATCTCCTAAAGTTTGAACCTGTGCACGCTATCCATGCACAGGTCACAACGTAAAAGCTAAGCAAAGATCTTTTGCTATTTAATTTTTTTGCACAACAACATTCTTCAAAAAAAACGTTTTATATTTTTATATAAAAATAATTGTGCAGAGGTCTTTATTTGTGTACAGCAAAAAATCAATGCGCGGTTATAGATTTTTTAATTATATTTATCAAGCAAAGACACAAGTCGAGTTTTCCCTTCAAGTTTTTGTTTTTTCAACTGCTTAAGGGTTTGTTCTTCTGTGGGGGAGCGAAACGCTTTTCCTTCAAGTTTCGTTACTTGCTTTGAGTATAAAATGTGGTCATCCCAAGCATCTTTCAATTCGGGATCTGTTTCTGAGTATTTTTCCAATAGTTCCTTTTCGCGTTGTTCCATCTAAACTCTCCTTATTTAACGTTGTACATAAAAAAATGTATCCTATCAAAACATCCAAGGGATGATTTTGTAAAAACATATACAGCCTTGATTTACCTAAGAAAGTGCCGCTGCATACTGAAAAAGACTTTTGATAACTATCCATTCAAGCAACTGAATACCAAGCATCACAATAATTGGTGAGAAATCCATGCCATTTGTGTAGGTAAAAGGCAACCATTTTCGTATGCGATAAAAAACCGGTTCGGTGAGCGCGCGCAACGTACGGACAATGGGATTATATGGATCCGGGCGCACCCAAGTGAGAACCACCGAAATAAGTACTATCCAAAAGTAGACTTTTAAAAGCCCACCCAACACATACGCAACTCCATTCAAAACATTAGCTAACACTATCATTTTATACCTCTGTTTACAATGTATTGTGTTCAAACAAATTTTGCAATAGTTTCTTGCAAAGCTCCATAGCTTTTTGCAAAAATATTCGACTGCACATTTTCATTGCCGTAGGCCACAAAAGCCACCTGTGCGGCCTGTGCTGCTGCTCGATCATTATCACTATCGCCTACAAAAATAACATCTTGCGCACCAACGCCCCAAGCTTCAAGAATGTGAAATATACCCTCAGGATCCGGCTTTGGGCGCACAATATCGGCAGTCATTATAGGCGAAAATTCTTTGAGCAAGGGAAATTTATTCGTTACAATACGCATACCTTCTGCTCTATTGGTATGAATGGCAAGACGTACATTTTTTTCTTTTAGGAAATCAATGAAATCCGTAAAGCCGACTTCAAGCTCCACAAGTGGCATTATATCACGGGCATAATCTACTGATTTTTTAGCCACTTCAGCTATTTGCGAGTGCAAATGCGTTGGAATAATGCTACGCAAAGCTTGTTCCACTGTGGCCATATAGGTATAGTCTTCTTGAGCTTTAGTTAAAGGAGGCAGGTCAAAAGCCTCAAGAATTTTATTATAATACACCGAATTAGGCTTCCGAGAGTCTATTATTACTCCGTCACAGTCAAAAATAACCCCGACGATTTTTTCTGGAAGTTTTGCTAAAGAGAACATAACTTATGCTACCTCGTGCTGCAAAAGAATGCAATGTAATTTTTTTGTATGCCCAAATGGCGCTCCGTGCGTATTTTTGTCACGCTGAGATTCATCTTTAAGAAGCTGTTCAACCGTCAAGAAACATTGGCATAATTTGGCTGTTGTATTGATATGGAGGGCTTGTTGCTGTTCCGCGCTTAAGGGAGTAACGTCTGCTATTTGCAAGATATGCTCTGCCATTTCGGCGCTGTTGATGATCACCGTACATTCATTTGGCAAAAAAGGCGCCATATTTTCAAGCACCAAACGCCAAGGCGGCAAAACAAAATCTGCATCTGCCAGTGAGCCTTGAATATGCAAAAGATCAAGCAAAGCCGGATTATCTTCTACCCCAAGAGCGTCTAAAATATGCGTACTGTTAACGGAATATTTTTGCGAAAGATCCTGTAACTCTACGATGTATTCTTCCATAAGCCAGGCCCAAAGCAAAAACTTTTGAGCTGTGCGCAACATATGCACATTTTGCTCCAAGTTTTCGGCCTTACTCTCATTCGTTTGCTCTTGA
>CAYJJP010000220.1:0-4277 GCA_964370525.1 uncultured Desulfovibrionaceae bacterium
GGAAGCTTTTGGCCAAAAACTCGAAGTAGTCGCAAAAGTTCCCCTTCCTCCCTCACAAAAAAATAATAAATCAGTGTATCCTTAGAAGCATCAGTTTATGTAGTTTGTGGGTTTCCATGCGAAAACTTATGGAACTTTTTTTCGTAGAAAAAAAGTGTAAAGCGCGTTTTGAAAGGGGGTTTGGGGGAAAACTTTTTGGCGCTAGCAAAAGTTTTCCCCCAAAAAATATCTCAAATTAGAATGCCACGGCTTAGGATGTATGTAATTCACGCTGTTTGAATGTGCGCATAAACAACCAAGCTCCAATGATAATAAGTGGTAAGGACAATATTTGCCCCATGGTCATCCAGCCGAAGGCCATATATCCAAGGTGTGCATCCGGAGTGCGAACAAATTCAACTCCAAAGCGTGCAAGCCCATAACCCATGCCAAAAAGTCCCGACACTGCGCCGATGGGACGTTTTTTCATGGAAAATATCCAAACAATGATAAAAAGGACAAGACCTTCAAAAAACGCTTCATACAATTGTGAAGGATGCCTTGGCAAGTCGCCGGCATAGGGAAACACCATGCCCCAAGGCACAGTGGTCACATTACCCCACAGTTCGCCGTTGATGAAGTTGCCAATGCGCCCGAAAAATAACCCGGGTGCCACCAAGGGAGCAGCAAAATCTGTAACTTCCCACATGCTGCGCCCCATTTTTTTAGCACAATACAATAAGGCGATAAGTACACCTAGCAAACCACCATGAAAGGACATTCCGCCATTCCATACTCGAAAAATCTCTAGAGGGTCGGCAAGAAAACTTTGGAAATCGTAGAACAGCACATAGCCAATGCGTCCGCCCAAGATGACGCCAAACATTCCTAGGGTTAAAATGTCGTCAAATTGTTCCTTTGTCCAATCATTGCTTGGAAGGCCAGCACGATAGCGCCCGAGTAGCCACGCGCATAAAAAAGCAAACAAGTACATGATGCCGTACCAGCGAAGGTGTATGCCGCCAATACTTAGGGCTATGGGGTCGATTATTGGTGCCAACATTACTTGCCCTCAAGCGCAGAGTCTGTCTGCACAGCATCTCTCTTGTGATAATCAAGGGCAGAATATTCTCCGCTCTTGCCACCGCTTTTGTACACTAAATGCATAGAATCAATGATGATGTCTTTCTGTACAGCTTTGCACATATCATAAATGGTAGCTGCTGCCACTTGTGCGCCCACCAAGGCTTCCATTTCCACTCCCGTAGGGCCTGAAGTGCGTGCCTCACATTCAAGCTCAAGCCCCATGGTTGTTCCTTCTTTGCGAACCACAAAGCGAATATCCACGAAGGATAAAGAAAGTGGGTGACAAAGCGGAATAAGTTCTGCAGTGCGCTTGGCAGCTAAAATTCCTGCAACCTTAGCGGTGGTGAGTACATCGCCCTTGGGCAAGGCTTTTTCTTGCAAAAGCTCCAAGGTTGTTGGGGCAAGGTGTACAAACCCACGCACAATAGCCACCCTTTGACTTATGGCCTTGTAGCGAACATCCACCATATGGATGCTGCCGTCGTTTGCCAAATGCGAAAAATGTTTATCCATAATTTTTTCCTTTAATAATTTATACCTATAAGCTTTTCCCACCACAGTTTCCGACTTGGCGCTTGCATATTCTGCCAGCCGGAATCCAAACCCGATGTTGAAAAAATTAGCCGTATTTTATCCCAATGAGCATTGTTTTGCCTAGCTTCAAGCAAAAATGTAGGTTTACCCTTACTGTAGTCCAGTATAAATTCATATATAGACGGAAACATGGTGCTGAAGCGTAAATCATAAATTCCGATTACTTCTTGCCCTTGTGCTACGCCTGCCTTATATTCTTCAATGGGCATAAGCGAAAATGACTCAAAGGCGCGCGCACGCCTGCTTTTATTGCGCAAGGCCTCGGCTGTTTCTTGATTAAGAGCAGGATATTGCAATAAAGGCGTGCGTGGTGTTGCCATAAAAGAAAGTCCCTGATGGTAAACACTTTCAGGACTTTGTCTGAAAGCATACCCCATTCTGCTTTTGCCTTGCGGCCAAGTAAACTCATCAGCAAGGCTTGGAGCATAGGGCTTATCTGTTTGGTAAATAACACGCCAAAAAAATGGAGCAAATATATCCGGAAGCACTGAAATCTCTTTTACATTTCCTACTTTTTGAATAATATGTGGCTGTTTTAATTGCGCATGTACTTCGGCCTCGTGTACGGTGCGTAAAAGCACACAAGATGCCGGATAAACAATCACCCAAATAAGCCCCATGGCTGCATATCGGCGCAATCTAATTCCGTGCCAACTTGTTAAAATTAAAGGAATTGTCAACAATAGGTCTATGATGAAAAGTCCATTAAAACGCACCCTGTATTCAGAAAAAGGCAAGAAAATCATGGTGCCAAAAGTCGTTACGCAATCAAGCCACAAATGCAAAAGGAGCACGCAACTAAAAAAAACTGTGACTTTCCAAAATGGCCATGTAGCGTGTACGATTTGCCCGTCTTCAATATGTGTCTGTGCTTTCCGCAGCCTAAACCATAGAGGAAAAGCAATCAACGTAAGCAGAAAAGCAATGAAGGGTACTGCCACCAGTGCGTGACTTAAACCTCGATGTAGCAATAAAAAATTTATAGGAGAATCAATAAATAAAACATCAATATCCGGTAAAACACCTGTCAAAGCCGCCATAGGTACAAAAATCCTTGATACGGGGCGTAGGTGTTTGGGAATGGCAAGCGCAGCCACCACTCCGCTAAGAACATGCGTTACAGAATCCATACTCTTACCTGAAAGGGCTTATAGATTTGGGTTGATCATTTAAATGAGTATCAAAATCTATTATATTGTCTGTTTCATCAGTGCTAATTATCTTTTTCGTACCACTTGCTTTGGTAAATGTACTCCGCAAACTGGCGTTAACCTGCTCTTGCTGTGCTCTAAAATACTTAGGGTGATTTAATGTATAAAGTCTTCGTTCATTGCGTGTATTAAAAGCAGGATATCGTGCATCTATAGGGTCATAAGCAGCTTTTTCAAGGCCAGACGGTATGTGTGGCTGAACATCTCCTCCCACAGTTTTCACTCCGCATCCTGTAAGGGAAATCCAAAAAAATAAAAGAATAGAATAACAAGCAATTTTTTTGGCTGCGTGCACAGCGTATTGCCTATACGTTATATGAATATTCAAGCGGTGTAAGTCATTCAGTAGCATAAGTATTTCTCTTGTATTTTCTTTATATTTTGCTCCAACTTCAAAATCATTGTATATAAACTTTACTCTGCTGGCAATGAAGATTTTTTGACATGTCACAATTATTTTGTGTGTCATCTCTCGCATGGCAGATTAAAAATTTTTATATAAAAAACCAGCAATTCAACTTATTATATAAAAATATTTTTTACTTTCAGTCCACAACTTGCCAATGTGCACCAAAAGACTTATGATGTAGGTATGAAAAAAGTACAATTATCTCATTGTAAGCGTTTGGCTCTCTTGTTATGCTTTGTTTGCATGTTCTTTAATGTTGCTTTATACACAACAAAAGTTCATGGCGCAAGCACTGCTCAGCACCAAGCTAACTCTCTCGATAGTGCTTATGACGATATCCCGAATAGTTGGCTAATACCCGAAAGCAAGAGTGCCAATGACGATGTTTTTTGGCAAAAAGGTATTTCTGCCGATGAATTGTTACGTTCAAAAATGACACCAAGCAGAAATAGTTTACCGCGTTCAGGAAGTTTGATGGACAATTACCAAAGCTCACGGCAAAAAGAGGATGATGAAAAATCCGAAGAAATTAGCATAGCCGGAGGTTCCATCAAAGGCGATGCTACGCAACTTGGCCCGTCATGGAAAGCCCCCACAGATCAATCATTGGTAATTGATGAAGATTTAAAAAAAGAAAAACATGACGTGGTTGGCGCTTATGGGGAAATGATTAGAGACGAGGGCTTTGAAATGCGTTTGGGGCCAGAAGTCTATATTCCCATGGGCGGAGCCAAGGCATATCAAGGCGATGAAAAACCCGAAAATGTTGAGGTTGGAGTCGGTATGAAGCTACTTTGGGATTTTTAGAGTGTGCTGAAAAGGCGTCACCTGTCATGTTCTCTTTAAAACTTTCTTTGAAGCAGAGGTAGCATAAGTCAAGAGCTTTGTGTTGCCTTTGCTTTTTTGTTTCTTAAGTTTGCGATTAAAAATTTTATCACAAAGACTTAGGCGCTTAGATTATTAATATTTTTATTAAAGGTGCGAGTATAAATGCTATT
>CAYJJP010000221.1:0-4265 GCA_964370525.1 uncultured Desulfovibrionaceae bacterium
CCCTCAAACTCCCCCCATCCCCTCAAAACGCTTTCATTATGAAAGCTTGGGGACATTTAAATTTCTAGCGATGCAATGCCAGCGTTTCTTATTTTTCTACTTCTTGAACCGAGGTTTTGCACTGTTTTTCAAATTGTGAAATGGGAATCTTAGTATTATAACCGGTTATGATAGCAATAGCCACCAAGGTAGCATCGCTGTCATGCACACGAATTTCATAGGTACCAAGGGTCTTTCCACAACGAATTTTTTGCGCTGTCCCCCGCAAAGGTCCTATACGTCCCGGCTCCAAATATGTTATAGAGGTTTGCGCTGTTACAAAAAAAGTACCGCTTGCATGCGAAGCAGCGGCAAAAGCCATATCCACCAAGGAATAAATAGCACCCCCATGCGCATTTTGCATACCATTGCGATGCATGGACGTAAGCGGCATTTGCGCCACTGCAAAATCATCACCTATCTCAACAATTTCAATTCCAAGTCGAGTAGCAAAAGAATCACTGTGATGAAAATAATCATTTAAAGCCGCTACATCTACAGCCACTTGGCATTTTATATTCATAAATTTCCCTAACTATAATCTTGCAACATCTGCTGTATCGTAAGACTTATACTCTGCGCCTCTTCCACCTCAAAATCTTCAAGTGCCTGCTTTAACTTTGTTAACTCATTCTCAGCCTTGGTGTTTTCAAGACGCGTCAAAAGATATTGCGTGGTATCATTGGCATGTCCCCAATCTTGATCCATGTGCGCAATGGCTTTGTCAAGAACATGACGAGCATGTTCACGCTCTGCCACGTTGAAACAATCGGCAATATCCTTAGCAGCTTCTGTACTTTCCCTAACGGCTGACGAACCAAGATTTTCATGGATGGCGTCCACAGCACTCGTTAAACGCAAAACTAAGGTACGCAAATGCGGTGCGGTCATACTTGGTGCCAACGCAATGGCTTTTTCCAAAGCCTCAGCAGCAGAAGAAAGCGCCTCTGCACCAAGGTTAGCCGCAATACCACGCACCGTATGCGCATGACGTATGGCTGTTTCAATATCATTATTCTGAATGCAATCACTGATATCTTTGTTAATATCAGCATATCTATCGGCAAACTTACGCAAAAGAGAAATATAAAGCGCTTCATTGCCTCCCACCGTGGCAAGCCCGCCTTCAAGATTGAAGCCTTCCATACTTTGAGGCAACTTTTCCTTACGCACAATAGTGTGATCATGCGCTTCCTTTTTAACGCTTTCTTGCTTGTTAGAAGTAGCCGCCTCTGGTAACCACTTCGTCATGGTAGCAAAAAGAGTCATGGGCTCCAGTGGTTTAGTAAGGTGTGCATTCATACCGGCCGAAATGGAGATTTCTTTATCGTCAGCCATTCCGTGGGCAGTCATGGCAATAATCGGCATCTTATGTCCGGCAGCACGAATCTTCTTCGTAGCCTCAAGTCCATCCAATACTGGCATTTGTATATCCATTAGTATCAGGCCGTACTTGACCTTTTCCACAGCATCCACAGCTTCTTGACCATTATTGGCTATATCAACCACATACTCAGCAGAACTGAGCACTTCATAAGCGATCTCTTGGTTAATTTCATTATCTTCCACCAAGAGAATGCGTGTTGAAATCTCTTCGTGAGCTTCTTGCGCAGCTTTCTCTTTTGCCAATTCCTCTTGTTTTCTCAGACTTTCTTGCTCTTGCTGCTCTTCTAGAGCAGCAAGCAAGGTTGAACGATAAACTTCAAGGCTCGCCGGCGTTTCAATAAGGTCAAAAAAACCAATCTCAAGCGCTGCAGTAAATATTTCACTCAAGCTGTAATCTGCCATCATAATTAAAGTGGGGCTTGGATTTTTTGTATGAATCTGCTTAATATATTGAGCTGTTTCCATACTATCCATAGTGGGCATTTGCCAAGCCATAAGGGCAAAGTTAAAAGGAGCATCAATACTATCAGCTTCAGCAATTAAGTCGAAACTTTTTTCAGGGTCATCAATGGCAACAACTTCCAACCCAAGGCTCGTCATGGTGGCAGAAATAGATTGAGATCGTATGGGATCATGATCTAAAATCAAGATTTTTTTGCCATTTAACGGTCCATCATCAATTAAACTGCCATATTCAGCCTCATCAAGCGGCAATATTATGGAAAATGCACTACCCATTCCGTCAATGGTATTTTCCGAAACACTCACTTCACCGCCCATTACCGCAGCAAGCTGTCTACTGGTGGCAAGTCCAAGACCCGCACCACCATAAATACGCGTGTGAGAGTTATCTACCTGAAAAAATGGTTCAAAAATTTGCTCTTTAAATTCTTCAGGCACACCTATACCCGTATCAATAACAGAAAAACGAACCTTCTCAGTGCCTTCTCTTTCCACTTGAATGTGAACACGGCCTTCATTGGTATATTTTACCGCATTAGTGGCTATACTCAAGAGTATTTGCGAAACGCGAATCGAGTCCCCAAGCAAAGCAGCGGGCATATCCTTCGCAATTTCATAGCTAAACTTCAAAGACTTTTCTTGACAACGCAAGCTAACAACTTGAGCTACGTTTGTCATCATGTCTTCCACATAAAAGGGAACATTTTGTAAGCGTAATTTACCATCTTCAGCACTGGAAAAATCTAAAATACCCTGAAATGTCTGAAGAAGATTTTCTGCAGATTGTATAATAGTCGTTAAATATTTACGTTGCTGATCATCAAGCCTGGTTTGTTGGAATAAAAACCCAAAACCAATAATGGCGTTGATCGGAGTACGCACTTCATGACTTATTTTTGCCAAAAAATTTTCTTGCATGAATAAAACCTTATAATGCTCAGTTTAAATATTCTATTGCAACACCCTATAACAAACCGCCGGGGTTTGGAGTGCTTGCTGCTTTTCAATGGTTTTTAAAGCTTTATGCATAGAAGCTGCGTGAGCTTCGTGAGTCATAAAAATAAGAGGTACAGCCCCCTGCTCTCCGGGCTTTTGTATAACTTGTGCAATACTAATGCCTTCTGATGCCATAATACCGGCAATATCTCGCAAAACACCCGAAGAATCTTTAACCATAAAACGTAAATAATACGAGGATTTAGCTTCGCTTGGCGGCAGTATTTGCGCCCGCTCAAGAACTTGTTTAATAAAACCGGTATTATGTGGCTTTGCATCGCGTGCAATGGTCAGCAAATCTGCCACCACCGCCGATGCTGTGGGCATATCGCCGGCTCCCGGACCATGCAAAAACAATGATCCCACCGCATTGCCCTCCACACGCACAGCATTATAAGAACCGCCCACATTGGACATCAGAAAACGATGATGCAACAACGTAGGGAAAACACCGGCTTCAATGGCTCCATCGACCAAACGAGCTTGTGCGAGCAATTTAATACGATAGCCAAATTCGCGCGCAATGGCAATATCAAGTTTATGCATATGCCGTATACCATGTACCGGCATTTCCGTATAAGGATACTCCACTCCATAGGCTAAGCGAATAAGTAAAACAAGCTTATGCGCTGCATCATGACCGTCAATATCGAGTGTTGGATCAGCCTCAGCAAAGCCAAGCTCTTGCGCTTGGGCAAGAGCTGTGTCAAAATCCATGCCTTCAGTGGTCATTTGTGAAAGAATATAGTTGCTTGTACCGTTAAGAATGCCGAGAAATGATTGGATAGTATTGCTCGCTAGGCTTTCCTTAAATGTTTGCACTATGGGAATGCCGCCGGCCACGCTTGCTTCGTACAATAAAGACAGTCCTTTCTCCTCAGCCTTGCGAAATAGTTCCGCACCGGCTTCGGCAAGCAAAGCTTTATTGGCCGTAACCACATGTTTTCCATTATCAAGAGCACGCGAAATAAGCGCGCTTGGAGCCTCAATTCCGCCCATAAGTTCTAAAATTATATCGATTTCTGGGTCATCGGTAAGGTCGTTTGCTTGCGTGGTAAATTGTGCTGATGCCGGCAAAGCACATGCTCTCACCTTCTCTAAGTCGCGAACCAAAATACTCTTAATGACAATGGTGCGCCCTATACGCTGCTCAATAAGGTCAGCGCTTTCTTCCAAGGTGCGAACAACACCAGTACCAACGGTGCCAAAACCAGCAATTCCTATGTTAAGGGGGGGGAATTTTTTCATATTTTTCTATACGCCTTTGCTTACTGTTTTTCATGAAAGCTTCGTGGATAATCTGCAAACTCTCTTCGACATTACTATACAATTTTTTTCTTTTCGTAAACAGGAAATACTAGATATTTTCCATAAAATATTTA
>CAYJJP010000222.1:0-4181 GCA_964370525.1 uncultured Desulfovibrionaceae bacterium
CTTTGTAGTACAGCACCTACTGCGTCAAGTAGCGCTTTTTGTTCAAGTCATGTATAGTAATTTCAGTTGAAATTACTATCTTGGCGAGCGCCGCGAAGCAATCCATGTATTTTGTCAATTTAAGACCTCTGCACAATTGTTTTTAAATATAAAATTTCAGTGTATAATATATATTTACACATATAGAGAAAAATGAGTGTGCAGAGGTAAAGGCACGAAAATCAATCACTTAACGGCGAAGCAAAGCTCCGCCTATTTTTGATTTTCGGTCGCATTGACTACCGTCAATGCTCCAAAGACCTTGCGCAATGAATTGCGCAGAGGTCTTAATTCTAGGAATTTTGCAGAACTTTCAAAATTAGAGTTGGGAATATGTTGCCCACAGTACTAATCCCGGTTTTTATTATCTTTTGCGTGATATGTTTTTCTAGTTGTCGCAACTAAAAAAAATATTAATGAGTTAAAATAAAAATTTTTTATATTTATCATTAGACAGCTAACTTCTTTGGTTATCACTGCAAATACATAAAAATAATCTTTCTTCATTTTCTTGAATATGCGATTTTCCTGCTGTGAAGGCTTTATGATTTTCTGAGAAAATCTTTAAAGTCCCCTTTGATTCAAGGGTACTAATAATATCTTCATCAGATATTTTAGCATTGGAACGACTATTGCCCTTATTGGCCATATTATTGTAGGATAACAATATATATTTTGCTTTGATGTTGCCAATAAGTTCCTCAAAAGCAGCGTTTGCTTTTTGTGTGCAGTAAACACTTTTTAGCTTAGATCTGTTCATTTTTTTGGCTATGCCAAATACTTCCGGCTTTTCCCAACGAGCTACATTTTCAAGAACATGATAAGCATCACAGTATTGACGAGAATTATAGGGCGGGTCGATATATACTAAATCTGCTACAAAATTTTTTACAAGAATATTGGCATCAACATTATACGATACATTTTCTGCGCAATTGATATTGCTTGCTTCAAGATTGTATAGCTCAAGCTTTTTGTTTGACATATTATTTTTGATGAATGCATCATAATGACCGCATGTATGAGCTATTTTGTCCATGCCATAGAGCAAAGCGGCTATAAGTATTGCGTGTTCACGTTTATTTATTTTTCTTTTGTGATATAAAAGCTCTATATCTTCTCGTATGTAGCCAATTTTTGAGCAATTACTACGGTTAAAGAATGTGTCAGAAAAATTTTCTGTCATATAATTTTGCTCATCAATAACTAGTGCATTATATCGTGAAATATTATCCACTATTATTTCAGGTCTATATTTATCTTTTCCAAACCATGCTATGTGACAAATATAATTGCTGAATAAAATATCATTTGTGATTAGCTGCTTATCACTAAAGGCTGATGCTACAGCGCCTGTTCCGGCAAAAATATCGGCAAAACTTTGTATATCTTCGCATTCAGTTTGTACAATATGTTTAATAAATGGCAAAAGTTTAAACTTATTACCAAGGTAGCGACGATTTCCTATGCATAATGTTTTGAGTTCTTTTTGTGATACAAACATTTACTTATGGTAACCTTCATTGTTATACACAGCATATATTTGCCACTCACTGGCATCAGCTTCTATTCCCACCAGAAACCATAAATTTTGTTTACCGCTCAAATTATTTTTATTTACTTTTAATGAATTTACGCTGCAAACAATCCTATAGTCTTTCAAATTAAATTTTTGGGCATCTGCTTCGCTTGCTTGTGCCATTAATTTATTTACTTTTTTGAGGTTTGGTTGGGTGTAGGTCAAAAATTCTTCGACAATAATTCCCTTCAAGCTTTTCTCGTTTTCAGTCAATTGCTGAGCATCTTTTGTGACAAACTCTTTGTAATATTCAAAAATAGGCTTTTCGGAACTTGCGTTAGGTATATCTTCTAAAATTACAAACCTTTCTTCATTGAAAAGGGCAACATTGTAATCACCTTGAGTCGGCTTATACTTATTAAGTTTCGTCGTTGTTTTTGTATTAAATTCTATAAGTTTATTACAGTCTTGTTGAGTTAAATTGGTGAGAGGAAATTTTTCCACTTTGGCAAACCATTTTTTGTGCTCATTCTTATACTGTTCTTGGTCAACTTCTTTACCATTAATTTTATATTGAGCATCTGATTCCGGATTATAATAGAACTTGATGGCTGGGCGAAGCTTATGACCTTGCATTTGCCAAAATGTTTTTTCAGAGTGATTAGTTTCTGCACTGCTCATTATATATTCTTTGCCATTTACCGTAGCAAAAGCCACAGAGCGCGTAATTGATTCATTGTTCTCGGTTTTAAATGGAAAAAGAGAGTGGACAAATACAAGTTTTTTTTCTGTATCAAGAGTAAAAATTTGTATAGTACGTCCTTTATCGGAATCAAAACCCAATATAATTTTACTATCTTGCTTTATGGGATTTTTATGAACACGAGCCACAATAAGTTCGTCTACTCCGTCCCCATTGAGATCTTTGAGATTGATATGCGCAAGGCCAAAAGAGCTGAACAAAGTTTCTGAATGAGCTGCTGAAGTATTTTTTTCGAAAGCCAATGCGCCAAAATTTTCAGTATAAGCATGTAGTAGCGCAGCATAGCCGGCTAATTCATTACCTTTTGTTTGTGCGGAGTTTTTTATGTTGTTAGTGGGTAGAGCTAAATAGTTTTGAAGTAGTTGGGCAACATGAGTGTGTCCATTTTCGGCTGCAAAATCTAGTGCAGTCTTTCCGTTCAATTCCTTATAGTCTGCATTTGCACCATTTTCCAAGAGTAATTTCACCATAGACGCATGTCCTTGCACTGCTGCGCTCATAAGGACGCTCTTTCCGGCTTTGTCTTGATAGTGAATATTCGCTTGGTGTTTTAGTAAAAGCTCGACTATATGTGTATGTCCTCGTGAAGCTGCCGCCAGAAGCGGCGTATAGCCAAAAGTTTCTTCCCTAGCGTTAACATCAGCTCCCTGTGACAATAATTTTCTGACTAAATTTATATTTCCAGCCATGGAAGCAACTATAATATCAGACCTTTCTGCTTTATATTTTGAACTTATGGTAATGTTTTTTTCTGTTGCAACTGTTTCATTTGCTGTAGTTTTCTCAAAAACTTGAGCGGATGTGTCTTGTTTTTTAATGTGAGTGGCATGGGAATTGTCGCCCTGAGTTTTATTTATATCCTCAAAAATTACAATTTCTTGTTTTTTGAATGTTTGCTGATTATTGGAAATAATACGAACAATTTCAGTAAAATTATTTTCCTCAGCCAATTCCAGCGCTGTTTTTCCTTCATTATTTATGAAGTTTTGGCTAGCATTTTGAGCTAAAAGTAATTGCACCACATCGCTTTGACCGGCTTTTACGCCTTCCATCAGTGCCGTATTATTTTGAAGGTCTTGATGGTCAATAAATGCGCCTTTTTCTAGCAGTAGTTTCACCACGTCCACATGTCCGGAACTTGCCGCCAATTGAAGAGCTTGCTGACCGAGACTATCGGTAAAATTTACGTCGGCGCCCTTGGCAAGTAGTAAGGCAACAAGTTCTGTATGTCCCTTAGCGCAAGCCTCCATAAGTACGGAAATGCCATCAATAAGTATATTTACATTCATGCCTTCATTTAAAAACATTTGTGTTTTCCCAATATTTCCGTCGCTTACCGCCCTAAGAAAAGCTTGTCCGTTGGCATTGTTCAATAAATTTATGACATCTTGGTGTTGACCGAGGCTAGCATATACAAGGGCAGTGTTGCCTTTTTCGTCTGTTGCATTGATATCGGCTTCATTTTCCAATAATAGCGCAACAATACTTGTATGTCCGGGAGCAGCAGCAAGCATGAGAGCTGTGTAACCATGCACAGTTTTATAGTTGACATTTGCCCCTTTTCCCAAGAGCAATGTGACAATATCAATGTATCCGGAGTAGGCGGCCTTCATGAGTGCTGTGTAACCATACTCATTTTGTAAATTAACAGCGTCACCATTTTCCATGAAATATTTTACTGTCGATCTATCTCCGGCTCCGGCAGCGTCCACAAATTCATGTGCAAAACAGCTGAGGGCGCTGAGGAAAAAAATCATTAAAAAATTGCAAGTGCAGAAAAGGATATGTTTCATATGTGCATTCTCTTGAATAATTAGTCGATGCTGAAAAACGCATTTTCATGCATTTTTCAGAAAGGCA
>CAYJJP010000223.1:0-4176 GCA_964370525.1 uncultured Desulfovibrionaceae bacterium
ATTTGAACTTTATAAAATACCTTTTAAGCTAGGAGAAAATGATGTCAAAAACCTATGTAATTTTGCTATCCCTTGCGGCTGTATTATTGCTCACTGCCTGCAACAAAAACACAGGCCAACCAATGCAAAACCCAGAACAAAGATGGCAAGAAGCCCGTGCAATTTGCCTTGAGCAAGCTCAAGATATGACCAACAGCACCGTGAGCGTCGCCAACCCTGCCACCAATGATTACTTCAAATCATGCATGCGTAGTCGCTTCCATTACACCAATGAAGAATTAAGCGCACGCGGCTATAAGTAATCCTTGTCCGCTAAAGCTTCTATTTTGAGAGAATATTCTCGCACAATTAAAAATCCCCCTCTTAAAGGCGGATTTTTAATTGTGTAAAACCAAGAAATCTTAATCCGTAAAGGAAACCTTCCTAACAAATCATTGCCTTACAGCCTCCCTTCTTGAGGGAGGTGGCAGCGAAGCTGACGGTGGGAGCCAAAAACAAAGCCCCTCAAAGCATTATCCTTGAGGGGCTTTCCTTGTCACAATAAACTATGTTTATTCGTCAAAAGACACAATAACACTTTCGGTGCTTTCATCGGAGTTCTTTTCCACGCTACCAATAATCCAAGCTTTTGTATTCATAGCGCAAATACGCTGTACTGTCTCATCGGCATTTTCTTCCGGCACAACAATCACATACCCTATGCCGCAGTTAAAAATCTGCAACATCTCAGGCCATGAAAGTTTGCCTTCTTCTTTGAGCCATTCAAATATAGGCGGCATTTCCCAAGAGCCGAACTGAATATTTACCTGCACTTGCATGGGTAATATTCTCGGAATATTATCATAAAAACCGCCGCCGGTGATGTGCACCATACCGGAAATCGGCACGTCACGCAAAAGATGCTTCACAATATCCACATAAATGGTAGTGGGCGCAAGTAATGCTTCCGCAAATGTTTGCTCGCTACCCGGAAGTATATCATCCTTAGTGAAAGAGCTTTCATCAAAAATTTTGCGCACAAGCGAATAACCGTTGGAGTGTACGCCGGACGAGGCCACACCAACCAGCTTATGGCCTATGCGAATATCAGCTCCGTCAATAATTTTGGAATTATCCACAATGCCGACACAAAAACCGGCAAGGTCATATTCGCCATCAGCGTACATACTTGGCATTTCAGCGGTTTCCCCGCCAAGCAATGCGCACTGAGCGATTTTACAGCCATTGGCAACACCCTCAATAACTTGCTGTGCCTTTTCCACATCAAGCTTTCCGGTTGCAAAATAGTCTAAAAAGAACAGTGGCTTTGCTCCTTGTACCAAGACATCATTCACACTCATAGCCACAAGGTCAATGCCCACAGTGTCATGCTTATCAAAGGCGAAAGCAAGCTTAAGCTTGGTACCCACGCCATCGGTGGACGAGACTAAGATGGGATCATCCATTTCTGCCAAATCAGGGCGAAAAAGCCCCCCAAAGCCCCCAACATCAGAAACAACTCCACGAATTTGGGTCTTTGCCAGTGACTCTTTAATACGAGAAACAAGCTCGTTGCCGGCTGTAATATTTACACCCGCACCGGTATATGCTTTTGCGCGCTCCGATGACATAATTAGCTCCTTGTAAAAATCGTTGATATGGTATAATAACAAATAAATTGCAAATACCCAAGTCAGATTTAGAGGTTTTTTTTGCTTTCCCTAGAATGAACACAACGTAAACTACTTTTTTATTTAAAGTAATTAAATTTTATGTTTTTTACTCAAGGATTTTTATGAAAAATATTTTTTTTGTTTTTGTAGTTCTCATGCTTAGCTTGCCTATTTATGCCCTAAGCGCTGTGGCTCGTCAAGATAAAGTATATGGCACTAATCCCACCAACGATCCACGGCGCGGCACAGTCTATCATTGGACAGATCCTCAAACGGGCGATCGCATAACCTCGGTACAGCCGGGAAAAAAGCAGCCCTCCCCTACTCCGCAAATGCAAACACCGGTTTATGTATATCCGGAAATATCCCCGCCACACAAACCTTGGCCAAAACCAAGAGATTAATATATCAACTCACAAAGTCATAAGGAAGCAAGATGCAAGCTCAACTTTGGCAAAAAAGCACAGGCAGTGACGTAAAGTGCCTGCTCTGCCAGCACAAATGCACCATAGCAAACGGTAAAAGAGGTCTTTGCGGCGTGCGCATCAATGAAAAAGGAACACTACAAACCTTGGTTGGCAATAAAGTTGCTGCCGTAAACCTTGATCCGGTGGAGAAAAAACCTCTCTATCATTTCAAGCCGGGCACCAAAACATTTTCTTTTGGGACAGCAGGGTGTAATTTTGCTTGCAGTTTTTGCCAAAATCACGACATCTCACGCAGTCCGCAAGACAAAGGGCTAATACCCGGGCGAGCCGCCACTGCGGACATTTTAGTACAGCATGCCATAAAGCATAAGGCGCAAAGCATTTCGTTCACTTACAATGAACCCACTGTATTTATGGAGCTTATGCAAAGTGTGGCCCGCAAAGCACGCATGGAGGAGCTAGACCTAATTTTGGTCTCAAACGGTTATCAAAGCCCGGAATGTCTTGCCACCATCTATGCGGACATTCAAGCTGCTAATATTGATATAAAATCCATGAGCGAACGATTTTACAATACATACTGCAAGGCAAAGCTTAAACCGGTTCTTGATAATGTGAAAGCCATGGTAAAAATGGGCTGGTGGGTTGAGATCACTACCCTACTCATCCCCGGCCTTAACGACGACGAAGATGAGCTTGAAGATTTAGCCTACTTTATCCAAGAGGAATTGGGGGCGCACGTTCCTTGGCACATTAGCCGCTTTCATGCTGCCTATAAATTAAACAAACCCACAACATCCCTAGAAAGCATGGAAGAAGCGCGTAGTATTGGCCTTGAAGCAGGCTTGCATTATGTTTATCTTGGCAATGTTCAAAGCATAGGCTCCGCCACGACCCTCTGTCCCGAGTGCAAAACGGTATGCATTGCACGCGAAGGCTTTTTAAGTCAAACTTACAGCAAAAATGGACACTGTCCTAAATGTCAACGCAAGCTTGAGGGAGTTTGGTAAGCATCTCTTCATAAATATTCGATAAGTAAACTACTTTTAACTAGATGATATATTTGAAATACAATGGTATTTATTTGTCAATAAATTATGCTTTTTCGCTTACAAAACTTGCCATGGGCTTCTAAAAAATATCTGTACTTTATGCATAAAATATGTTTTTTATTTTCTGCAACTGGCATATTTAATTTTCAATGTAGGATAGATTATGACGAAGAAAGAAAAAAGTAACGGACAAGATGAGCAAGCTACGCTTGAGGATAAACGCGAACATGTAGAAGCCCTTGGGCAACCTTGGGCGGTATTACTTGGCAATCCAAAGGCTGTTTTGCCGCAAGTCATTGGTACCATCATTCAAGCCGGGGCAACTCGTCCGGCGTGGCACGTGGAAAAAAACGGAGCAGAAACAATGCTCATGGCCTGGCCCAAGGATGAGCCCTTACGCGCCGGAGCTGTTCTTCAAAAAGGAAAGCAAGAGGAAGACAAGCTGGAGCCTGTTTCTATAATGCCGGTACTGGAAGGTTACAACAATGATTTTGAAGTACACTCCACCGTTCCTTGGAAGTCCGGCGTGGAAGCACAAGTTGCCGTGACCGTCGTCGAAGGCCAAAATCCTTTATGGTTTTACAATCCGCTCTATTTTCGGGATAAAGCAGACCTGACTCCGGGCGTTACACATACTTTCACCATTGCCGGCTTAGCTTTTGGTGTTCGTCGTGCTTTGCTTGATGAAATAACCATTACCCAAGGCCCCATCTACGAAGCTCACGCTGAAAGCTGGCTTGAATCACATCCCGGCAAAAGCCGTCTTGATGTGCCAACGCTGAAAGTAAACCTTGCCGGAAAACATCTTATCCGTCCGGGGCGTGTCTTTGGTGAGTACGAAGCACGAGGCATTATTGCAGAAATCAACTCTTGCAAGCTCGATAAATTAGAAATCACCATGTTACGACTTGATTTTCCCATGCCGGAACGTGAGCCATTACACATCATGCTCTATGTACCAGCCCCCTTGCTCAAGGACTATACACCCGAAGTAGGACATGAAATTGATACCTATATGTGGCTTCAAGGCAGAATAATGGATAT
>CAYJJP010000224.1:0-4155 GCA_964370525.1 uncultured Desulfovibrionaceae bacterium
CAAGAATTTGTGGGCTTATGCGCCGAATTTCCGAGCCTCTCGTGGCTTGCAGAAAATCAAAGCGATGCATTGTTGGGTGTCATTGCTTTGGTGACTAGCGTCATCGAAGACATGCAGGCAAACGGAGAAACAATCCCTGCGCCACTATCCTTGCGCCAGTATTCAGGACAATTCATGGTACGCACGACACCCGAAGTACACCGCCAACTTGCCATGCGCTCCGCAGAGGCGGGCGTGAGCCTGAATCGTTATGTGAACAGTTGTTTGAGTGTTTGATGATGTGCATAATGGGTGCGACTGCTTCCGCTGCTTCCGCCACACATTCTATCGCTTTTGATTGCTAGCATAAATATGGTAGCGCCTTCACATAACGCGATTTTGTGTGTCTTCATATATGTGCCTAAAACTTTTCACAGTTTACCAAAGCTTTTTTTCAAAATATCAGAAACGCGTTGAAAAGTATCTTTGTCTTCAAGCTCGTGCCACGAGTAATTGATAACCTTGTCCCTTTGGTAACTATCTTTTGCTAGAGACACCCAAATACCCTCAGAACTTACAAGTCCGAGCCCATTAGCTGTAAGCCGAAAAGCGTATGATTTTGCTTGGTCAAAAGCATCTACAAAATCATTTTCATTGATGATATGGTATTTTGCTTCCCAGATAAATTTTCCGTGTTCTGCGCCTCGTGTAAGAATGGCGTTTATCACGTAGTCAGGATAATATCGGATACCTGTCCCATGCGTAGAGGCATCTGTCGTGTTATATGTTTGTTTTGTATTCCAAGCTTTGCAAGAAAAGTTTCTAATAAATGCTTTTCTACATCTGATTCATCGTTAAGTTCTACTTCGATATTTAATGAATATGAGATTGTTTCTGGGAGTTGTGCAATATCAAAATTATTTTTCGATAAAATTCTTTTTAGCTCTACATAATCTAAATTAGAAATTTCGCGTCCAGAGCCAAGGCCAAGCATGCGAATTTTTATGAGACTATGCGTAGAAAAATACGTATCATCCTTAAGTTGTTGAAATGTGATGTCATGAATTTTTGTTAAATCGCACAGCAAAACTTTTCCTGAATAATACTGAAAAGGATCGTCATAGCCATCAGAATACGCCCTTGCCATATAACGAATTCTACTCTGAGGGTTCAACTCATAAATAAAAACAATGTCCCCTGCACGCATATTTTCTTTTCCAGACCAATAAAAGATTGATTTTTTGTTGAGGCTTGGCAAATAAGATGAGGAGTCTTCCTTACTTGCACCAACAATCCAAACTTTATTTGCCTGCGGAAGTTCTTCGAGAGAGTATCGTGATATAAATTTTGGTGCAAATCCATATAAAAAAGTACACAGTTCTTCTGGAGAAAGCTTATGCTTTTGTCGAAAATCATACACTGACCTACAAAGCTCTATATAATAAAAACATCTTTCCTTATATTTTCGTGGGCCAGGGAGCTGTGGAATATAAATATTGAACTCTTTAAAAATATCTTGTAAGATGTTAAAATGAATAGGATACAAGTAAGGAAACGCATATCCTGGATTGTAAAAGAAAAAGTATTGCAATGAGTGCTGTGGCATTGCCCCAAGAATATCTCTGTGTGTTACGTTGTTTTGTGTGAGGATGTATTCAATTGATGCTCTAAGGCTTTTTTCAAATTCTTCAAAAGGGGGGTATTCAAGCTCTCCAAGTTCTTCATGTGGCAACTCTTCAAAACAAAAGAAATCTGTTGCAACAGGCTGGTCTAATAGAGAATTTATAAATGCAATAATTTTTTGATCCTTATCTCCTGTTTCGACCAGTTTCTGAATATTACAAAAAAAATCATATACTTCTTTCCCTTCAGAAGATGCAATGTAATTATCTAAAAGAAACTTTTGAAAATGCATACCCACCTCACAATACGCACGCAATACGTTTAATTCCTCACCCTACCCGCACAAAAGCCGTCTTCACATTCAAAGCGCGTAAAATCTTCTCAATGGTTTCGTACCTTGGATTGGCACCCTTTTTGAGACTTTTATACAGGCTTTCACGGCTCAAGCCCGTTTTCTGTGCAAGGTCGCTCATGCCCTTTGCTCTGGCAACGGTGGCGAGAGCTTCAAGAAAGGTATCGTAACCATCATTCTTTGCTTCATTCAAATAATGCGCAATGAGTTCGTCATTGTCAAGGAATATGGCGGCATCATATTCATATGTAGTCATATTTTGCATAAATTACTCCTAAAAAGGCGCTACAATTGGGAGATAAGCGCGTTTGCTCTCTCAATATCTTTGGACTGACTTTTCTTGTCACCGCCCGAAAGCACCAGATAAATGCACACGCCCCGCTGTGTATAATACACCCTATAGCCAGCACCAATGGTCATACGCATTTCGTACAAGTCCTCATTCAAGCGCTTGTGGTCGCCAAAGTTGCCCTTTTTTGCTCTGTCTATGCGAGTCAAAATGCTTGCCTTTGCCCTCAAATCCTTGAGAGCAGAAAGCCATGTCAAAAATTCCTCTGTCATCAAAATGGTGTTCATACCGTATCCGTTCGGCTACAAATGTCAAGTTGAAATTTTTATGGCTATCCAATCACCATAGCCGCCTTTCTCAGTCCTTCTGGGGAAAGGTGGCTATATCTTTGAGTCATTTTAAAATCTGAATGCCCCATCAACTCTTTCACGCTGTACAGGTCAACGCCACGTTGCACCAGCCATGAGGCGAAGGTGTGGCGTAAGCTATGGAAGCAGACCTTTTGGCGGTTGTCGGTGATGTTTTCGTTGAAGAGTTCATCGGCTACACGGCGGAAGGTGTTGGAAACTTTTGCCATGCGTTCCCCGGTGCGAGAAGGGAATACGAGTCCAGAGGCTGTCTTTCCTTCTTCTACGAGCAGGGTTTTATGGGCTTCAAGCATAGCCAATGCAACAGGTGTTAAAAAGGCAATTCTATTCATTTTTGACTTGGGGTCACGGATGGAGAGTGTTTGGCGTTCAAAATCCACGCTTTGCCATTCTAAGCCGGCAATTTCACCAAAGCGTAAGCCGCAGTACAAGGCCAGAACTGCCATGTCATGTGTTTGCATGGATTGTCTTTTGAGGTGCGCTAGCAAGAGTTTTGCTTCTTCCTCAGTTAAAAAGCGTTCACGACGGTTATCACGTTTGGGCAGAGTAACCTTCTTGGTGGGGCTTTCCACTTGGGCGACGCCCTCCTTTCTGGCCACAGACCACACTTGAGAGATGATAGCGAAGGTATATTTGATGCTTGACGGTGTTCTGCCAGCGTCCATCATGGTTTGCTTTATCTGCTCCAAGTCTGAGGGCATAAGCTCCACAAGGGATTTATTGCCGATTTCTGGCTCAATCCACTTATTGTACAAGCCCTTTTCAGCCACAAGCGATCCCTTGGACTTGTGTTGCTGTGACTTCCAATAGGTGCTTTCCCAAAAATCTGCAAAGGTGATGTTGGTCTTTTCTTTTTCTTTTTGTAGCTTCTCTTTTTCTAAACGCTTATTTTCAGCAATTTTACGCTTTTCATGCAGGGAAACTGCTCCTTCGCCCACGGTATACGCATCTTTAAGCTTTTGAAACTCCAAGGCGGCCTTGGCTTCGCTCCAGCCCTCGGACTCCCAGCCCAAAATACTCTGAAACTTCTTGCCGCCAAATTGATAGCGCAGGCCAAAAAGCCTGTCAAAGCGGACGCCGTGCTTGCGTGTTTCGTGCTGATGATAGCGGACTCCACGATGCTTTTTTGAAGCTACCCACTTGTATCGCATGGTGCTCTCCTCTTGGTTGAAATGTGTTTTCCCGTGGGGAGAGCATACAGAAAAATGAAAAAAGAGTATACAACAAATATACAACTTTTTCTCTCAAACCTTGTGATGTCATGTGAAGACTTGTGAAGTTAAAAAATAATTAAATCTAAATTTTCATACACTTGGAGCACTAATTTCTTGCAGTGGCGTACTATAAGAATTGAATGGGGTTCAAGGGGTCGGAGGTTCAAATCCTCTCATCCCGACCAGAATTTACAAGGATTTCGTAGAGATACGAAATCCTTTTTTTGTGCGTTTTGAACAAAAATTGCTCCATGACCCAAATATGACCCAAGCTATACGGTTTTTGCCGTGCATGACGTGCATATTATGCTTCGTGTTCCCTCGTTTTTT
>CAYJJP010000225.1:0-4135 GCA_964370525.1 uncultured Desulfovibrionaceae bacterium
TTGACTAAAAAATTCTTTTATTTTAAGTCATTAATGTCTTTTTCAGTGACGACTAATTATTCATTAAGCTTCCATGCAAATTGAGAATTTCAATTTATTGAAGTTCTCATTAGTGAAAGCGTTTTGAGGGGATGGGGGGAGTTTGATGCACGTGATTCTAATTTGTAAGAAAATCTAATAATCCGTGTTTATAAAAAATTTTAGATTGATTGTGAGAAATAAGTGAAGCTTTTTTCGAAGAAAAAAGCGGAAAGCGCGTTTTGAAAGGGGGTTTGGGGGAAAACTTTTTGGCGCTAGCAAAAGTTTTCCCCCAAAAAATATCTCAGAGCTGTGTTTCCACAACAATGGCTTGAAATTCTTGCGGAGTGAGGGTTTCTGGTCTTTGCTCTGCATGAATCCCCAGTTTTTCGAGTATGGGCAAAATATGCAAGGCTGAATTTTGCTTAAGTATGGATTTAAGCTGTTTACGCCTATTTTGGAAGCACATTTTTATAAATTTTGCAAGCAACTCAGGATTTTTAGGACGACTATCCTTGTGCAAAGGAATGAAGCTGAGCACTGCTGAGTCCACCTTAGGCGGCGGCGCAAAGGATTTAGGTCCAACCACAAAGCCCCATTGCGGCTGTACAAAGCTTTGTGTCCACACCGATAAAGCGCCGTATTCTTTACTATGCGGCTTTGCTATCAAGCGTAAACCCACTTCTTTTTGCATCATAAAAACAGCTCGGTTTAATCCGGTACATTTTGAAAATATATCCCACATCAGGGGTGAAGCCACATTATAAGGAAGATTCGAAATGATTTTCCAAGGATTATCGGGAGTTATCTTGTGCCACGGCATACAGAGTGCGTCCATGAGCACAGCTTGTGTATTTTTCTGCGCCAATCTTTGGCGTTCAGCTGCCCAAAAGTTATCTTTTTCCACGAGCAAGAGTTGATTTCGAGGAGTATTTTCTAAAATGGTGGTAAGCGCCCCGGGGCCGGGTCCAATTTCGATAATATTATCATCTTCAGCAATGCGTAAAAGTTGTACGATTTTTTGAGAGATATTTTTATCACGCAGGAAATGCTGCCCAAGGCTTTTTTTGGCTTTTTGCATCATAATGTATCAAAATGTTTGAATTGAAGAACAAGCCCAGCACGTCCTTGGGTGGCAGAGCGCAAGGATGTGGAAAAGCCAAAAAGCTTTGAAAGCGGCGCAAGGCCTTGAATAACTTTTTGCCCGCCGTCTGCATGTAATACGCCTTTATGACTTAAGTTTTCCACTCGCCCGCCGCATGTTTGAAATAAGGCCATGGCTGAGCCAAGATGCCCTTCGGGTACGGTAATTTCCACCTGCATAATGGGTTCCAAGAGCACAGGATTTGCCTTGCCAAGTGCTTCACGCAAGGCCATTCCGGCTGCCATGTGATAACCGGCCGGAGAAGAAAGTCCTTCTTTTTTTTGCATAAATTCAATGGTCACAGCAATATCTTGCATTGGGTAACCAAGAATTGGGCCGCTTTGCAAGGCATCTTCAACGCCCTGCCTTGCTGCCTCAGTCCATGCCAGCGACAAGCCAAACTTGGCAGCTTCCTTGGCATGCATTAAAACTTCTGCAGGAAAATGCTCGCCAAAAGTAATGAAGTCCCCTGCCCCACGCTCTCGCGGCGCAACACTCAGTTTTACAAAACCATAGTGATGCTCTTTGCCAAGCTCACGGTCAAATTCAGCTTCTGCTTCGGATAATTGCATAATGGTTTCACGGCACACTACTTGCGGATTTCCTACTCGAGGGTCAATGGAATATTCACGGCGCATCCGTTCTAAAATCACATCCAAATGCAGTTCGCCCATGCCCGAAAGTATGCGATGTCCAGAACCTTCATCCACTTGCATACTCAGCGTGGGATCTTCCGTGGTATAGCGCAAAAGCGCATCATCAAGACTGCTTCCCTCATCGGCATTGCGTGGCTCAAGAGCCAAACTGATTACCGGTTCATAACCATCAATGCTTTCAAGGGCATAGGGTGCATCCTTATGAGCATAGGTTGCGCCGGTATAGGCAGCACGCAGACCAATAACAGCCACAATATCACCGGCTGACGCTTCATTAAGCTGTTCACGATGGTCAGCATGCAGGCGAAAAATGCGTTGCACGCGATCTTGGCTCTTATCGTTAACATGTGTATATATTTCACCATTCTTTATAGTACCGGCATAAAGACGCAAAAAAGCCAATTTACGCCCTTCATCTAAAAGGATTTTGAAAACAAGAGCAGAAAGCGGTGCTGAGGCATCCGCCAATATGGTATGTTCCTGTCCGTCTTTATCCACAGCCACGGGGGGAGCGGTATCAAGCGGTGAGGGCAATAAATGTATTATACCATCAAGCACTTGCTGAATGCCGGCATTGCGCAAAGCTGAGCCACAAAATACAGGCGTAACCTTGCGAGTAAGCGTAGCTCGGCGCACGGCAGCAAGGATATCATTGTTATCATAGGCTTTTTCCGATAAATAAAGCTCGCAAAATTCATCGTCCACATCGGCAAGGCTTTCAGCCAGCTTTTCCTGCCAAGGTAACACAAGCGCTTTTTCGTTGTCGGTCAACGCTGAACGCTGAACGCTTGCCCCTTGATCTTCAGGGTCATAGTCAAGCCGCTCATTATGCACAATATCCAAAATAGCTTCAAAGCTATCCCCTTCTCCCAGCGGCAAGGTGAGCAAGAGTGGATTTGCCTGTAATTGTTCGTGAAGCGCTTGCAAAACGCTTTGAAAATCGGCACCGATGCGGTCAACTTTATTGATGAAAGCTATTTTAGGCACACAAAAATTTTCTGACTGTTGCCACACTGTTTCCGATTGCGGTTCCACGCCACCAACGGCACAAAAAACGCCCACTGCTCCGTCCAGCACACGCAAAGAACGCTGCACCTCAATGGTAAAATCCACATGCCCGGGAGTATCAATAATATTAATGTTGTGCCCTTGCCAATGACAAGTGGTACACGCCGATGCAATGGTTATGCCACGCTCTTGCTCTTCGGGCAAATAATCCATGGTGGCTGTGCCTTCATGCACTTCACCCATACGATGTATCTTCTCGGTATAATAGAGAATACGTTCGGTTAGCGTCGTTTTGCCTGCATCAATATGCGCAATAATGCCAATATTACGGATGCAGTCCACAGCTGTTTTTTTGGCGCACATAATAACTCCGTCTTAGATTTTACTAGGGGTTAACGCTGCACAATACACTGAATTATAATAAAACTCCTTACCATAATGCGCATGCACCCAACACGCTTCCAAACCCTTTTGCCAAATTTGTGCATAAGCATGATGCGTGCGCTGCTCTGTATGTTGATAGCAAGCATGGGCAAAGTCCTGTTCTTCTAGGACAAATTGAGCATCAGGTTGAGCAAAAGCTATTAAATCCCTCTGCTCTTGCGCCATGTCTTGCTGTGCATAAAGCAAAGGCGGTGTATGATCTTCAAAGTAAGGAATATGTAAGGACTGAAGCACAGGATACAGCGAACGTACCGAAGATGCAGAACATATTGCAAGATTATGATGCATAAGAACACAGCGCCCACTCAACTCATTACAAGCGTTTGCTTGCAATGCTTCCAAAAGCGCAGTGGTACTCTTTAGGCTGTAAACATTTTCCACACCAAGCAATTCCAAGCAAAGCAAAATACTTGGCGCCGGAGTATCTAAACTCACAAAAAAAATAGGCACTTGTAAAAGAATAGCCGGCATAAGCATAGCCACAAGCCGAGCCGGTGAGGTATATTCTGCACAACTCACCGCCAAAAGCCAAGGAACAGCACGTTTTTTAATTTTTTGCCGAAAACCTTGCGCAGCATACTCTGTAAATGAATTGGCACCATAAGGACTTTCGCCCTGCAAAGCATGATAGGCAATGGCGGTCTTTATGCACTGACGCTGAGCCGGTTGAGCACTCTCATAGGCTTGTGCCCGCACAGCATCCTCAACGCCGTATTCTTCAAGAAAGTCTAACCATTGCAATGAATTTTTCATAATAAGTTTTTGTGTTTTATGTTTTGTGTTTTATGTTTTATATGATTTTTTTGAGAAATTATTTTTTTGAGGGGGGAAGGGGAACTTTTGCCAAAGCCCAAAAGTTCCCCTT
>CAYJJP010000226.1:0-4133 GCA_964370525.1 uncultured Desulfovibrionaceae bacterium
CAAAACGCTTTTATTACTGAGAATTTCAATAAGTTGAAATTCTCAATCTAATCAAAAACAAGATGAAAGATTGAACTTTAAGCGATATAATATCGTAAATTTCATTTAATCAAAGTTTCCTTAAAATTGTCACAATTTTGTAACAATTCTACCATTTTTTTGACGCATAGATTTTTTTTACTCAAAAACCGGTGAGAAAAACTTACTACAAAGACATTTTTTTAACAGACTGCTGAGCATTTGAAGATTAGGGAAATAATATGTCCAAGGAACTCATACTCATAGTGGAAGACGAAGCAGACATCCGTGATCTGCTCGTTTTTAATCTTGAACGTGAAGGATTTGAAGTAGTTCAAGCCGGCGATGGCGTTCTTGGGCTGGAGCTGACGCGTTCTCGTCATCCTGATATAATTTTATTGGATGTCATGTTACCTCATAAAGACGGCTTTCAAGTTTGTCGCGAGCTTGCTCGTGATTCATCAACAGCACATATTCCCATCATTATGCTCACTGCACGCGGCGAAGAAGTGGATCGCATTGTGGGCTTAGAATTGGGCGCTGATGATTATGTGGTAAAGCCATTCAGCGTGCGCGAACTTATTCTAAGAATCCGTGCAATATTACGCCGTCAGCAACAGGTTGAACAAAATCCAAGCTTGCAAAAACACGGTATACACCTTGATCCGGCAGCGCATGTAGTTACCGTAAATAGCACTGCCCTTGACCTTACAGCCACCGAGTTTCGATTATTGGAAGATGTCATGCGACATGCCGGTTCGGTGCGCTCCCGCGAACAATTGCTGAACAGTGTTTGGGGCTATCAATTTGAAGGTTATGCACGCACGGTGGACACACATGTGCGCCGCTTACGGGCAAAACTTGGAGAGTGTGCCGAAAGCCTTGAAACCGTGCGTGGCGTAGGCTATCGTTTTAGGGCATAACATGTCATTGCGCTTTAAGTTTTTTATTACAACTTTTATTGTTATCCTTTGCAGCCTTTCGCTCATTCCGCTTTTTAGCAAAAATGCTTTGGGCAATGTTACACTTCAGTATTATGTAGCCTGCGTTTTACTTTCTTTACTTGTAGCAGTTGTTCTCAGTATAATATTGAATTATGTTGTTCAAAAGGACTTGAATCAAATTCATGATTTTGTGAAAGAGTTGACTTTGGGTAATTTACAAAGGCGCTTAGCCAGCACCACTGTTACAGCTCAGTTGGTTACGCCAATCAATGCCCTTGTAACGCATCTTGAAGTACAATTGCAGGATTTAAACGCCACCAACGAACAATTGCGCACTATTTTAAACGCCATGGATGAAGGTGTGCTCGTGCTGACACAAAGCGGAGCCATTGAACAATACAATAAAGCTTTACGCAGTATGTTCCCGCAGGTAGAGCATTTTCAAGGCTCGCAAGTGGTGGAAGTAATACCGGTTCCCGGTTTGCAGCAAGCCGTTGATGACATTTTGTCTGCACCGGTGCAACAAAATTTTGATGATGAAGAAAGTTATGATTCATTACGCTTAGAACTTTCACCGGATAGAGTTTTTTCTGTGCATGTCACAAGAGCAAACCATAACGATTTAGCCTTGGGAGCTGTGGTGGTTTTCCACGACATAAGCCCCATAGTACGCCTTGAACGCATACGTCGTGATTTTGTGGCCAATGTTTCACACGAATTACGCACCCCCTTAACCGTTATTCAAGGCTATGCAGAAACATTGGCAAATACGACAGATTTTCCTGTAGAGTATAAACGTTTTGTGGAAATAATAGGAAAAAATGGTGCCTATCTTGCTCGCATGGTCGAAGAATTGCTTGCGCTTGCCAGACTTGAAAATACAAATTTACCACTTACGCTTACCGCCATTTCTGCACAAGAAAGTTTGCAAGCAGCCATAGCACTATGTCGGTTGCAATTAGATATGCGCCACATTAGCGCAAAAATCACCTTTGACGACGATATAATACTTTTAGCTAACACACAGCTTTTAACGCAAGTTTTTCGTAATTTACTGGAAAATGCCGGGCGCTACGCACCGGAAGGCGATGAAATAATAGTGCGAGCGCAAAGCATTTCTATCAATGAAGCTGAAATTCCGGTAGAAAATGCAGGCATGACAATTTTTAGCATTTGTGATAAAGGAATCGGTATTGCCGAAAAAGAACGGAGACGTATCTTTGAACGGTTTTATCGTGTGGAAAAACACAGACGCCAAGGCTCAACCGGCCTTGGGCTTGCCATATGTAAACACACTGTAGAACGCCTCGGCGGACGTATTTGGGTGGAAAGTCCGTCAGATGAGTTTGCTACAGTATTTAATTTTACCATTCCCACCTTTTTTGGAGAGTAATGTGACCGCAGAGCATAAACTATCGGCAAAAAATGTTGATTTTTTTTATGGCGAATCGCAGGCATTATTTGATGTAAGCCTCGAATTTCCCATAAATAAAGTAACGGCTCTTATTGGCCCGTCCGGTTGTGGCAAAAGTACATTTTTACGCTGCCTAAATCGAATGAACGACCTCATCCCCGGCGCAAAAGTGCAAGGCGATATAACCCTAGATGGACGTGACATCAATAGCAATGCTTATGATGTGGTGGATCTACGCCGCAAAGTAGGTATGGTTTTTCAAAAGCCAAACCCCTTCCCCAAAACTATTTTTGAAAATGTAGCCTATGGCTTGCGTGTCAACGGTATTAAGGATGAGAGCTTTATTGCCGGCACGGTGGAAGAAGCCCTCAAACGCGCTGCCATTTTTAATGAAGTTAAAGATCGACTACATAGCTCAGCCCTTGGGCTTTCAGGCGGACAACAACAACGCCTTTGCATTGCTCGTGCGCTGGCAGTAGGACCTGAAGTTTTGCTCATGGATGAGCCTGCTTCTGCTCTAGACCCCATTGCCACTCAAAAAATTGAAGAAGGCATTCACGAACTTAAGCATCAATTAACTATTATTATTGTAACACACAATATGCAACAAGCAGCGCGCGTTTCTGACTTTACAGCCTTCTTTTATATGGGTAAGCTCATTGAACACGATGTTACGGATCTTATATTTACACGTCCTGCCAAAAAACAAACTGAAGACTATATTACAGGGAGGTTTGGTTAATGTTCATTAAAGAAAACCAATTACAACAAATGCTTGTTACTTTGCGCACCAGACTCTTGGTTATGAGTGCCATGGTGGGGCTTGCCCTTGACGATGCCTGTAAAGCACTGAAAGAAAACGATATAGGCAGAGCAAGTGCCGTTATTGATGGCGATGAAGCCATTAACGAACTTGAAAACGAAATAGATGCCATGGCTTTAAGCATTTTGGCACGCACACAACCGGTGGCCAGCGACTTGCGCCTTGTGGTCTCTGCCTTGCGCATGGTGCTAGACCTTGAACGCATTGCCGATGAAGCTGCAAGAATGGCAGAGTTTACCATACTCATTGACGGAGCACAGAACGAAAATTCTGAGCTTATCAAGGATATTTCACAGCTAATGAAAACAGCTCAACATATCTACACTTCAGCCATCGATGCTTTTCGTGACGGAGATGCCAAAAAAGCTTTGCGAGTTCGTCAGCACGAAGACGAAGCCGCTCTGCTTGACGTGCGCATCCTGCACAGGCTAACCGAAACAGCCACCGTAGACCCACATCTTTCTATCTATCTTATGCTGATAAGCCGCACCCTTAATAGAGTTTGGCGCAGATCTATGAACCTTGCCGAGCATACCTATTTTATTTATGCAGGCGAGAACTTGAAGCATAAGCGTATATAAAGAAAACGCTGACTAATTTTTTTTGGAGGTAGAGCCACCCCCACGTCTAATCTCATATATTTTTTGGGGGAAAACTTTTGCTAGCGCCAAAAAGTTTTCCCCCAAACCCCCTTTCAAAACGCGCTTTCCGCTTTTTTCTTCGAAAAAAGCTTCATTTATTTTTCACTATCAATCCAATATTTTTTATAAACACAGATTAAAGACCTCTGCACAATTCAAAAAGGCATGGATTGCCACGTCGCTTCGCTCCTCGCAATAACTTGATATTATAACGAAAGTCATTGCAAGCGCAGCGAAGCAATCCATGTATTTTGTCAATATTTGGAATTATGTAGAGGTCTTGATTTTACTAC
>CAYJJP010000227.1:0-4129 GCA_964370525.1 uncultured Desulfovibrionaceae bacterium
ACGGCCTTTGGCTCCGGAGGCCAACGCTCTATCCAACTGAGCTACGGGCGCGCAATATGTATTTTCTATACTGCATAGGTCTTGCTGTCAATGGAAAGAGTGCTTATATATGCAAATAGAAATTAGAAAGGAGTTTTATATGGCAAAAGTTACTTGGCTTGCGCATTCCGCTTTTTTAATAGAAGATGAAAATGTACGGGTGCTTATTGATCCTTTTATTCATGGGTGTCCTACATCTGACATTGCTTTGCAAGATTTGCCGCCCATTGACGTGGTGTTGGTGACGCATGATCATGCCGATCATGTGGGGCAGGCTGTGGAGATTTGTAAAACGCATAAGGCCATGCTTGGAGCCGTTGTGGAAACGGCCTGTCGGCTCATGTCTGAGGGCATTCCCCAAGAGCAAATATTGAACTCCATTGGATTTAATATTGGTGGTACCGTTAGCTGTAAGGGCGTTGAGGTAACTATGGTGCCGGCTTTGCACACTTCAGAAACGGGTGTGCCTGTGGGATATATTTTGCGTTTACCGAGCGGAGTTACGGTTTATCATGCCGGTGACACAGGGATTTTTGCAGACATGGAGCTTTGGGGTCGCTTGCATGAAATTGACGTAGCCTGTTTGCCTGTGGGCGGGGTTTTTACTATGGATGCGCGTCAAGCTGCCATGGCTTGTCAGCTTTTGCATACTAAGAAAGTTATCCCCATGCATTGGGGAACATTTCCTGCTTTGGACAGCAATTTGCAAAAGTTTGAGAAAGAGCTGTCACGCCATGCGCCTAATTGTGAGTGCGTAGCTTTGCAGCCGGGTGAAAGTGCTCAAGTGTGTTAAAAGCTCTGATAGGCTGAAAAACGTAATGATTTAAGTGTTTTGAGGGAAGGGGTGATACCCTTTCCCTCAAGTAGATGAATAATCGGTATTTCCTTAGCTTTTTAATTCTTCAATAAGTCTTGATAATTGACGGGACTGTTCGCTTAATTCTTGCACAGCTTCATTGGCTTCATTCATAGCGTGAGTGGTAACATTAACCACATTAGAGACCTCAGCAATGGAGCGAGCAATTTCATCAGAAGTGGCAGATTGTTCTTCACTGGCGGTGGCAATGGCTCTAATTCCATCGGCACTTGTTTCAGCCATTTCCAAAATGCCGCCCAAGGATTCGCCGCTACTGATGGCCATTTTTGTAGCCTCTTCGATGCTTTTCACTGTGGCATCAATTTGCTGCACATTAACGCTCGTGCTTTGTTGTATGGCGCTAATGGCGTTGGACACGTCAGAAGTAGACGTCATGGTTTTTTCTGCAAGCTTGCGCACTTCATCGGCAACAACGGCAAAGCCACGTCCGGCCTCACCAGCCCTTGCTGCTTCAATGGCTGCGTTGAGTGCAAGTAGGTTTGTTTGATCAGCAATATCAGAGATAACACCCATGACTGTATTGATGGACTGAGCATGTTCAGCCAACTCTCCCATGCTCACCCTTATGGCTAAGGATTCATCACGCAATCTAATCATAGTAGACTCGGTCTTTTTGATTATATTAGCCCCTTCATTGGCTTTTTTCTTAGTGTTTTCAGCAATTTCAGCGCTATTGTTGGAGTTTTGCGCAATTTCAATTACCGTGCTGTTCATTTCGTCTATGGCGGTGGCTGTTTCAGTCATGCGCATGGAAACGGAATCCGCACCTTGACTTGATGTATTGATTTGAAGTGTTAAGTTGTCGGAAACATTTGCAATATTACCAACAATGTTTTCTAGCTCTCGCGCAGCGCCGTGTCGTCCTTCAGCCAAAGCTTTTTCAGCTTCATTAAGCAACTGCACTTCTTGGTTACGGTCAAAAACCATATCCACATAGCCGATATGTTTTCCCGTTGAATCAAAAAGGCGAGCGGCCATTGCTGTAAAATGTCCTGCTCCTTGTTGTTCAAAGTTCATGCTGGCTATGCCACGTTCGCAGCATTCAATGGCGCAATTTTCAGTGCGGCAGATGGAAGCCCCCCAAGTGTGGCATGGTTTTCCTATGAGTTCTTTGTGGTCTTTGCCGGTCATCTTGCACACGCCTTTGTTTACAAAGGTAAAGTTTCTATTCACATCCATGGCTGCCAAGGGGGAAGGGATGCAGTTTAATATGGCTTGATACCAGTCTGATTGTTCTTTTAATTTCAAAACCATAGTTTGCAAGGCATTAGCCAAGGTTTCAAATTCGTCCTTGGTGTTAATTTCTAATGTTGCTGTTTTATCTCCTGCCACAACTTGTTCGGCATATTTCGCTATCTTTTTTATGGGACTTGCAAAGCGTAGCGCAACAAGCACAGACACCACTAACAGAACTGCAAATACTATCAACGAGAATAAGATGCTACTATAAGTAGCCTTGGTTTGTGAGGCAATGGCCACTTCTACCGGTAAGCCGATAAACCACATCCCCACTGTTTTATCAGAAAAATCTTTGGCCGGCCAATATGCAGCCAAGTATTCGGAGCCATTGATAAGGCTTTCACCATAATAAATTTGACCTTGTGAGAGCACCTTACTTTCAATTACCGAATTATTTAGTCTTGTGCCCACAAGTCGGGCACCTTGTGCATTTTTGATGGTAGTCATGGCACGCATGTCATCTTTGAAGAAAGTTACTTGCACAGACAAAGAGTTTCCCATCCAATCAATGAAGGGAGTTTTTGATAAGTCATGTCCAATGGTTATGGTACCGACAACTTTTCCGTCTTGTTTTATGGGGCTTGTGGCAATGAATGATGGGGCGACACTGCCAATATTAACGCCGGTAGTGCTTGTGCCTTGGAGGGCTTCACGAACTGGCCCGGAGCTTGAAATATTATCGCCACTTTTCTCATCATGCGAGCGAACCAATACAGTGCCGGATCGATCCGTGATAACTAAAATGGTCATATCTGATTCTTGCATGATAAATTGAGCAATGCGCTTTACGCTATCTGTATCTTGAGTGGATATGGCAGTGGCAAGCCCTTGATGTTCCGCACCAAGTTTGGCTAGGTTGATGAGCCTTGCCTTAAACGCCTTAATGATGGCGTTAAAGTTTGTGTGTGTCACTTGAATTTTGCCATGTAGCACTTCTCTTAAAGTGTCAGAATAATTGTAGCTTGTGACCGCAAAGATTGCTCCCGAACTTATGAACAAGAGCAAAACAAAACAGCCAATAAACTTCTGAGTAACAGATAAACGCATAATTCTTCTCCTATTTATGTGTCTTGTTATAAAGTGGATTGTATTGCTAGCCGTGCCGATTGAATGAGAGTTTATCCTTACCGCGGCTTATATATTATCAAGACAGATTTCTTTACCTACACGTTATATCGTACATTTAATCAAAAACTTTAGCGACCAATAACTGCTCATGGCGGATAAAGCGACAACTCACTTCAAATTGTCAAAATTTTGCTTGCTCGAGTAAGTCTTTAATGGTGTAATTTTTTAGACTTTCACCGTCAAATATGGCGCAGGCATGCGCAAGTTCTTTTTCGGGATATTGGCCAAGATTTTTTAATAGGGGATATATGTCAAAGCTTGGTATGTCTTGTGTGGGAAATTGCATGAGCGCCCACAAGGCCATGCCTCGGCAGACCATATCTTCTTCTTTTTCGGTGAGGCTTTGCATAAGCCATGCTATGCTCCGTTGGCAAAGTTTTGGGCGCACGGCAGCAAGGCGGCCTACGGCAAAATAGCACGAGCGGCGGAGTAGAGCGTGGTCGCAAAAATTATCATCACGCCCCGTATCCATAATATACGACAGTAAAATACTATGAAATTCCTTAGCTAGCGTTTCGCTGCTCACCAAGATTTCGGCAAAAGCTTCCGGTTTTCCCCAGCCTATATTTCCTGATTCTTCATTCATATGCCACATGATGCGGCGCATAATATCCCGTGCTTCTTCTGCATTATTTTGGCGCATTTTTTCAATAACAGGGCCAAGTGCGCGCGCGGCTCGATGTGTCATTTCTCCCCCAAGCAACAGAAAGGAAAAGAGTGTTCCCGTCACTTGCCTAGGCTCCATGTCAAGAATTTGCGATGAATATTCTGTCCAGTTATCGCTTTCTAGCCACTGGCGTAACAGTTTTTTATTTTCACGAAGACGCGCCATGTCAAACTCCTTGT
>CAYJJP010000228.1:0-4114 GCA_964370525.1 uncultured Desulfovibrionaceae bacterium
AAATGAAAAATTGCTTTTTTAATGTTGATTTAATTTATAAACGCATATAACTTTTTATTTAATCAGCGCTTCCTTTAGTCAGCACTGAAAAAGATAATAGTGGCGTAAAATAAAAATATTAAATTATTTGTGAGAAATAAATGAAGCTTTTTTCGAAGAAAAAAGCGTAAAGCGCGTTTTGAGGGGGAGTTTGAGGGGGAACTTTTTGGCGCCAGCAAAAGTTCCCCCTCAAAAAAAAATTTGAAATTAGAATGCCGTGTTCAGCCCTTTATATTGTAAAAAAAATGCTGAAAGAAAGCTTGTGTATATTTTTTTCTTGTGGTAGACATATCAGTGTAATGTTCTGTAGTAAAACTGACATTTAATCTTTTTTGTCAATTTACAAAGGAATGTAAAAAAGAGACTTGACATTTTGTTAAATTTTTCACAAGATGATTTTTGTACGCAGTGGTTGCTTATTATGTCATGGCAGAGGTTGCCAATCTTATAATAAGTAATGCATTGCCGCTTAACCTAACCCTAACAATTTCTTTGGAGGTTTTTTACAATGAGTAGATTAGTTCCCCCACATGGCCCGTATGGTCTAGTATGTTGCTTACTTGAAGGTCCTGAGTTAGAAGCAGAAAAGAAAAAAGCTGAAGGCTTAAAGAAGATTGAAATTTCTTCTCGTGCCAAGGGCGACCTTATCATGATGGGCATTGGTGGGTTTTCTCCGCTGAGCGGATTTATGAATAAAGCCGATTGGAAAAGTGTGTGCGAAAATATGACCATGGCTTGTGGTTGTTTCTGGCCCGTACCTGTAACCTTGGATATTTCTAAAGAAGAAGCATCCGCTGTGAAAGTTGGCGAAGAAGTAGCTCTCGTGCGCAATGGCGAAGTTATGGCTACTTTGCAAGTGGAAGAAGTCTACGAAATGACTGAAGCTGACAAAAAATGGGAATGCGAACTCATCTTCAAAGGCGAAGGCCCTGACTCACAAAAGTTCTGGGAAGTTGCTTTAGACGATCACCCCGGCGTAAAAATGGTTATGGAACAAAAAGAATTCAACCTTGCAGGCAAAGTAAAAGTACTTTCCCAAGGTGACTTCCCCGAAAAGTTCCCCGGTGTTTATCTTACACCAAAAGAATTGCGTGCTAAAATGGACGAGCGTAACTGGGGCAAGGTTGCTGCATTACAATTGCGTAACCCCATGCACCGTTCACACGAATATCTTGCTAAAATCGGCGTAGAAATTTGTGACGGCGTTGTTATCCACTCCCTAGTTGGTTCCTTGAAGCCCGGCGATATTCCTGCTGACGTTCGTGTAGAATGCATTGACACCTTAGTAGAACATTATTTTGTAAAAGACCACGTCATTCAAGCCGGTTACCCACTTGACATGCGTTATGCCGGACCACGCGAAGCTTTGTTGCACGCCACTTTCCGTCAAAACTATGGTATCAATAATCTTCTTGTTGGTCGTGACCATGCCGGCGTAGGCGATTTTTACGGCATGTTTGAAGCTCAAGATATCTTCTTGAAGCTACCACAAAGCGAAGATTCACAAAAGAACCTCCAGTGCATGAACTTGAACATTGACTGGACATTCTATTGCAAAAAATGCGACGGCATGGCCTCCATGCGTACATGCCCACATGGCAAGGACGATCGTGTAATTCTTTCCGGTACTAAGCTTCGCAAGATGCTTTCAGAAGGAGAGGAAATTCCAGATCACTTTGGCCGTGACGAGTGCCTTGTTATCTTACGCAAATACTATGAAGGCTTGACCGAAAAAGTAGAAGTTAAGATGCAACGTGCTGCTTCTGGTTCAACAATGTAATTGAATTAGCATAATAAATATAAAAGAGCTTTGCCTTGGCGAAGCTCTTTTTTTATAGCTCAGCAAAAGAAACGTCAAACTAAGTGTTTTGCACAATTCAAAAAGCCATGGATTGCCACGTCGCTTCGCTCCTCGCAATGACCTGATATTATAACGGAAGTCATTGCGAGCGCAGCGACGCAATCCATGTTTTTGTCAATATTTGGAATTATGCAAAGGTCTTAAGCTAGCGTAAAGCTTCATCTAAAATACGCAAATTTTCCTTCAATTCCAAATCTTTATCTTCTTTTGATTTTTTAGAAGAGCTTGTATTTTCTCCGTTTTGTTTTGGAGGTGTGGATTTATTTTCCTGCGATTTATTTTCTTGAGGCTTATTTTCCGGCTGGTTTTCTTGTATTTGTGTACGTGCGTGAACATCAAGAATTTCCTCAGCAGAAGGGCGTGCAAGCACAAGATATTTGCCACTACTACTGACTAAATAAATTCCTTGGTCAAGTGAGTATGTGACCACAAAATTACTGCCGGAAAATTGCACCAAATCGCGAGCACTTTTCCAAGTAAAAGCTGTTTCACCAAAGCGCTTTGAGCTAATTATACCCATTTTATCGCTATATAGAGTGACACTTCTATCTTTATCCACTAAGGCATCACTGTGAACTTTTCCATTTTTCCAACAGCCAAGCCATGGTTTTTGTTTATTAGATCCCTTACAGCGCACAAATGTTAGGGGTGTATTTTGCGCTGCAGCAAAAAGCTCGTCTAGGTTTTTGGGAAAATTTTTTTGACCAGAAGAAGCTGCAAAGCCTAATTGGACAGAGCATAAGATACTATAAAAAAGTAGAATAAAAATTCGTTGTATCATCACAATACCAAACATCTTCGTATAAATATATTTACCATACGACAATCCTAAACATTTATCGCTATTTACACAAGAAGTTTTTCGAAACGTTTTTATAAATGCCCAGAATTTTATATTAAAAAAAAGAACCGGCTCTATATGCTCGTTTGAGCTTTTGTAAATCCATTCCGCAACGAGCAGCCAGTAAAATCATTTGATTAAAAATAGTTACCTTAAAAAAACCATGCGTAATCCAGCGCCGTGCGCTCGTATGCAAAGAACATGGAAGACATTTCAATACTAGATTTTTTTTCTTTGCATTATCTTTCACAGCTTTAACAAAAAATAGATCTTCCAGTATGGGCAGCTCTTCAAAGCCTGCCAGCTCTTCAAAGGTAGATTTATGCAGAAAAAATCCCTGATCGCCATAGGGTCTTTGAAACAGTGTAGCACGAATATTTGTTCCCCAAACAAGCAAGGATTTCGCCCAGAAATTTTCTATCAGCGCAAAACGAAAATAGCCAAGCATTATTCGTGAATTTTTCATATATTCACGCACATATAAGTCAAAATTTTCCGGCAACACACAATCAGCATGCAAAAACAAAACAATCTCGCCACAAGCCATGCGCGCGCCAAAATTCATTTGCTTTGCCCGCCCTCTTTCTTCGAGCGGACATAAATAAAAACTTCCTCCTGCGCGCCCTACCCTTGCTTTCGTGGCGTCCGTACTTCCGGCATCTGCCACAAGAACTTCCACATTAAAAGCTTGCATTGCGCTTTCAATGGCAGTTGCAATGGTATCTTCTTCATTAAATGTAGGAATAATTACAGAAATTTTAGCCGGAATATCGGAGGCATAATCCACATCGCCAAGTTGTGGTAACAGTGCATAATTTTGTGCTTTTGCAAGGGTTTGCCCCAAAACCACCTCACTACCCCACGCTATATTTTCAAAAAGGGCGCTTTGCATTTGCGTTAAACCAAGCATGTAGTATCCACCATCAACACTGGGCCCAAGGACGCAACTATGTGTATTCAGCAACAAAATAGCTTTTTCTAGATTCTTCAATCGGTTATCGGGGCAATCACTGCCTAAAAGCAACACTTTTTTGTTCGCCTTAAGCGCTGCTGCAAAGGCGCTATGCATGCGCTGCCCAAGATCGCCCTCCCCTTGTGCAATATACGTTTGCTCCTGCCCGAGCCAAGCCTGCATTTTGCACACATCGCCGCCGGTATAGTGTACTTGCACAGGATATCCAGTACCTAAAGCTTGCTTAAGAATATATTCGGTCATTTCTTTGTGCAATAAAGCGGCAGCTTCAGCACCAATGGAGGGAATAAGACGAGTTTTTACACAACCCGGCTCCGGATAACGGGTGAAGATAATTATGAGCACTTCTGACATTATAACCCTTTACTCCGGATGGAAATTATACAACAAGCTTACTTAG
>CAYJJP010000229.1:0-4114 GCA_964370525.1 uncultured Desulfovibrionaceae bacterium
GTGGGAAGAAATGAGAAAAACACAGTTTTCAAAACAAGTGTAGAGGAGAAAAATTGGTGACGGGTTGAAATAATTGTGCTAACAAAAATTACTTAACTCGTGAATTTATAATTAAAATCCTCTGTGTGATACGTTTTGGGGTGTTTTGGGGCGGTGCTTTGTTTCGTTGCTATAGCAGTTCCTCTTGAAATTGCTATAAAGTTGGATGTTGAAGGTCTTGAAATGAAAGCTTTTGAAGGCGCAAAGCAAACAATTCAGCGCCATAAGCCTGTTATTGTGGCCGCAGTATATCATAGGCCTGGAGTTTTTTGAATTAAAAGGCTATACCAAAAAACTCCATTCAGAATATAGGTTTATAATTAGGGGAAGTGAGATGATTATACCAATGGCAGACTTGGTGTTTATAGCATCCTGAAGGAAGATTTTATGGTAGCTAGCGAAGAACTTATTGAAGATAAAAAAAAGAAAAATGCTGTGCTTATTGTGGCTTATACTGATACCCCTTCGCTCTGTGAGTTGGCGTCCTTTGAGCAGTGTATAAAAATTTTAGGAAATCATCCCATAGTTATGCTCTGTCCTTGTTCGTTAGATGGGATAAAGTACATGGAAATAGCTGAAAAGTATGAAGTGAGATTGAAGTTTGTTTCTTTTGAAGATGCTTATTTTGTAAGTGTAAAAAGTTATAACAGATTAATGCTTTCCATAGAATTTTATAAAAATTTTTTGGAATATGAATGCATTTTAATGTATCAACTTGATGCGTGGGTTTTTAAGGATGAATTGGACTATTGGTGCAACAGAGGCTTTGATTATATAGGAGCTCCATGGTTTGAAGGGTTTGATACGTGCGACGAAACATCACCCTTACTTCCCGTAGCGGGCAACGGAGGATTTTCTTTGCGACGTGTGCATTCAGTAATACAATTGTTGTCTTTACGAACTCCTAGTAAGCCGCTTCTGCCCACATCTGCCACCGATGCGTCAAAATCGAGGCCGCGTATGCCAACAGTAATGAGCTTTTTTATGAAGACAAAATTTAATGAAGATAGGCTGTTTGCTGCGTTTAGCTCAAATTTTACTGATAATTTCAAAGTAGCGACAGCACAAGAGTCCATAGCTTTTTCTTTTGAGGCAAATCCTCGCGTATTGTACGAAATGAATAATTGTACATTACCCTTTGGTTGTCACGCCTTTAAGAAATACGATTGGGCTTTTTGGCAGGACAAGATTCTTTTTTAAATTGCTTGATGAAATGAGGATGAAATGGAACAAAAGTTTGACTACAAAGGATTGTCTGCAGAGACTTTGGAGGCGATGTGTAGTAGTGACTATGGAAAATGCAGTATTGCCAATGATAAATATTGGACATCGGTCGTTTATTCCATGGGACAATTTATTAGGGAATATGCGCATATCCATCCTGCGATGCCATTGGATTGTTATAGTGAGCACGGCGTAAGTTTTGATTATACTGTGTATCCGCATGAAATAAACAATGATGCATCGCTATACTTATGCTATAACTCTGTAAAACAGGGAAAATATAAAAAAAATAGCAAAAAACCGTGTTTTATAGTTCCGGCACCAATGCCATGGTTGCGCAAGGAACATAATCTGCAAAAATCTCCTACAGCTCAAGGGACTTTAGCTTATTTTCAACATACAACACCGGAAGTAGATTTTCTGATAAATATTGAGAAGGTTGTCGATGTGTATGTTGCAGAGTTACAGCAACTACCGGATTATTTAAATCCAATCTGTGTATGCTTGGCTATGCATGATATACATAAGGGCTATCATAATCTGTTTATGGAAAGAAGTATTCCTGTTTATACGGCTGGAAATGTGCATAATAATTTTTTTTATAAAGAGTTTTACGATTTAATGCATAATTTTTCTTATACGACATCAAGTGTATTTGGAAGTAATACGTTTTACTCAATAGAAGCTAATATTCCTTTTTTCTTGTATGGGACTGAAAATTTGTACTATAATGTTTCAGATCAGAATTTAAGAAAAGGTGTATTGGAAGAAAAGAAGTCGTTGGCGGTAAAAAATTTTGAGTCGTTGTTGAGGTCGCTTGATTTAGAAATTAATGAAAAACAACGTACCGTTGCAGATGCTCTTTTGGGGAAAAAAGATAATGTTATCTCACGTGACAAGTTACATGCACTGCTTATGAAAAGTTTATAGTGTACCGATTTAAGATTTCTATGCAATTCATTGCGCGATGCATTGGGTATTTGAAGACAATAGTCGCATATCTTAAAATAAAACAATAGTGTATAAGTCCTGCTGTTGTCGCTCTTCATCAGCCAGTGCCACTGACTGGCTCACGTAAGGAATGTCTTAATGTTTTGTGAGAACTTGTTTCTGGAATAGATTTCCCGTGGGAAAAAACTTTATGGCCAAATCATGGGATGCAAGCAGATATTGATACTTCAATCCCTGAGATTGTGCAGGGTGGGCATAATAGAAAAGTTATGATTATGCACCTATTAAAGACTTTTGCGCCTAAGGCCGTATTGATTTAGGCGCAAATGCAGGTGGGTTTTCACGTCTTGCAGCAAGCCTTGGCGCGAAGGTTTTAGCATTAGAACCAGATGAAACAGCCGTTGCTCGCGGGCATTTACATTTTTCAAAGCGCATCACTAGCTCATCCCCATCGGGATGAGCCAGCAAAATAAAGAATGCGATAATAGCCTGAAAAGTAAGATTATTTTTGCTGTTACTGAGTTGAAGTAAAATCCGAAATCTTTGCGCAATTCCTGAATTTATTAAAATACATGGATTGCTTCGTTGCGCTCGCAATGGCTTTCGTTATAATATCAGGTCATTGCGAGGAGCGAAGCGACGTGGCAGTCCATGCCTTTTTGAATTGTGCCGGCATCTTTTATAGCAGGTCAAAATCAATCCATTGACAACTAAAATTAGGTTTGTTGTGGAAAATTTGAAATCGATTCCTACACATCAAAAATCCAAAACTTCGTGTTGTTTGAACCTGCAATGAAGGTGCTTCTTATGAAAAAACATTTTAATATTAAATGTTTATATCTTGTGTCACTTTTTCTTTTACAGCTAGGGCTGGTTTTTTCTGTCGTCCACGCAGAAGACACTGAGCTTATTTTGCATGATGACAGTACCAATGAGGCTAACCTCTCGCAAGTTATGCATTCCATAATAGAAAATAATGAAAAGTTTATTTTGGACATTGAAGCTGAGCGAGAAAATTATAAAGTAAGTGTGCGTGATGAGATCGTACATTTGACCAAGGTGTACCAAGATATAAATAACGATTACAATATGTTGTACAAGGTTTATGTGATAAATAAGGATCAACCAACCGAACTTTCTCTCACTGCAGAACAAATCAGCACATTTATTTTTCAAATATCAGAGCTGTATGACCCCTTAGACAGTAAACGTGTTCATATACAAAAACGTATAAAACAATTGGATAATATTCTTGAAAGCTTAAAGGCCATTAACAACGAAACTGCTCGCTCAATGGTGCAGCGAACCACAAGGCTCAGAAGCGCTTATGTAGTTTTTGACAAGCGACTCACTCGTGTCATAACTACTACAAGGAGCTTTCTTGATACACTCACAGAAATGTCTAAGGAACTTGAAGAACGTATGCCGCGTTTTTGGTTGCGGCATTATCTTACCATGGATGCAGAATTTCTTAAACATGTGGATGTTTGGTCGCAAGCATCTTTTTACAAACAAGTATGGGAACTTTTAATATAACACTTTTGAGAGAAATTCCCTCCACATGGTATGCATGGAGCTTAAACTGATATTAATGTGAACACCCGCACATTGGATTTGATTACGGGAGAAACTTACAAAGAAAGTGAGCAAGTAGAAAAAGATATTACATAAAAATGTTATTCCGGTCGGACTTCTATTATGTGACGAAAATCCTTGACCGTGGAGTAAGCGTTGGCTATGTTTTCTTGCTTTGTATGCCTTGCATGAAGTATGAAGCCTTTTATTGTGTCGCACTATGTTTAATTGGAGAAATGTATGAGTTTTCAAAAAGAAAGTTCTAAGATCTTGCTTTGGTTTGGGGCAGGATTTTGTGTTGTTGTTCTTTTTATGTTTATATTTT
>CAYJJP010000230.1:0-4103 GCA_964370525.1 uncultured Desulfovibrionaceae bacterium
CTTGGTGCTGTGCCGTGGGTGGCTTCGAAGATGGCATAACCGTTACCGATATTTGCACCGGGGGCAAGGCCAAGTCCGCCTACGGTGGCGGCAAGGGCGTCGGACATATAGTCACCGTTAAGGTTTGGCATGGCAAGCACGCTATATTCTTCGGGGTAGAGGAGGATATTTTGGAACATGGCGTCAGCTATACGGTCTTTGATGAGTATTTTTCCGGTGGGTATTTTTCCGGCGTATTTTTCATGTACTTCGTGTTCTGTGATGGTTATGTCGGCAAATTCTGTGGCGGCCAGTTCGTATCCCCAAGTGCGAAATCCGCCTTCTGTAAATTTCATAATATTGCCTTTGTGCACAAGGGTTACGCTATCTAATTTATTTTGCAGAGCGTAGTTGATGGCTTGGCGTACGAGGCGTTCGGTGCCGGTTTTGCTCATGGGTTTAATGCCGATGCCGGAGTCAGGGCGTATTTTTTTTCCGCTTAATTTTTCCACGAGTTGCATGACTTCTAGGGCTTCCTTGCTGCCGGATTCCCATTCGAGTCCGCAATAGACATCTTCGGTATTTTCACGAAAAACTACCATATTAACTTTTTCAGGCGCTTTGACCGGTGAAGGTACGGGGGAAAAATAGCTTACGGGACGCACACAAGCATAAAGATCAAGTTGGATGCGCAAGGCAACATTGACACTACGCATGCCCTTGGCTACCGGAGTCATGAGCGGTCCTTTGATGGCAACACGATATTTTTTAATGGTTTCGAGTGTTTCATCGGGTAGTGGCTTTCCGGTGGCTGCTTCTGCTTTGCCGCCGGCTAAGACTTCTAGCCAGTTGATGCTGCGTTTATCGGCATAGGCTTTTTTGATGGCGGCATCGAAAACCGAACGTGCTGCTGCCCAAATGTCTGGCCCTATGCCATCGCCTGTGATGAAGGGGATGGTGGGATTGGGTGGGGTGTTAAGAGTGTTATCTTCATTGATTGTAATGGCTTCGCCCATGATTGACTCCTTGTGTTTTGTTATTGTTGGCAAAAAACTATATGTACGCTCAAACAATAAGAATATTTTTCATAAAATCCTTGTAAAAAAATGTGTTCTATGGCAGTGTGCCAATAACTTTTATGTGCATTATTCGCATATGACATAGAGTTTATATAAATAAAGAGCTTGATATGCAAGAGGAATGTCGACGTACATTTTTTATACATATAAGGTCTTGTTTTTAAGATGTTTTTGTGAATAGTGTGTAGGTGGCCTTGTTTGACTGTGCAAATTAATGCAAAGTCTAAATTATTCACTTCTAGCAGAGCGTCCTTTGTAAAAAAGGAAAGACGCGCCCATGGAGTATGCAATGGGGGCAGTGATTATTAACACGTTGTGGTGTAAAGGGTGTGGCATTTGTGTGGCTTTTTGCCCGAAAAATGCCTTAAGTCTTGTTAACGAAAAAGCTGAACACGACATGGAAAAATGTATTGTTTGTGGTATGTGTGAACTCTACTGTCCGGATCTTGCCGTAAGCGTAGACAAAAGTAAAAAAATCAAAAAATCTAAAGATGAGGTGGCATCATGAGCACACCTAAAACTGCGTTTATGCAAGGTAATGCCGCCTGTGTTGAGGGCGCGCTCTATGCCGGCGTAAGTTTTTTTGCCGGTTATCCCATAACTCCTTCCACTGAAATTGCCGAGGAATTGGCTGTGCGTTTACCCAAAAAAGGCGGCGCATTTATTCAGATGGAAGATGAAATCGCTTCCATGTGTGCTGTTTGCGGTGCATCCTTAGCCGGAGCAAAATCCATGACGGCAACGTCAGGCCCCGGTTTTTCTTTGAAGCAAGAAGCCATAGGCTATGCTTGTATGGCTGAGATTCCTTGCGTTGTGGTCAACGTACAACGTACCGGCCCATCTACCGGTTTGCCGACTAAGGTTTCTCAAGGCGACGTTAATCAAGCCCGCTGGGGAACGCATGGCGATCACAGTAAGGTTGTATTGACGGCTTCATCCATTCAAGACACTTTTGAAGTTACCATTGCAGCTTTTAATATTTCCGAAACGTTTCGTGTTCCGGTTATTATTTTGCTAGACGAAGTGGTGGGGCATATGCGTGAAAAACTTGTTATTCCGCCACAAGGCGAAATAGAAGTTATTGATCGTTTACAAACCAATGTAAAAGAAGGATATATTTATCATCCTTACTTACCAAGAGAAGATGGACGTTTACCCTTCTCGGATTTTGGCGGCAAGCATAGATATAATGTTACCGGTTTATACCACGATATTTTTGGCTTCCCCACGGAAAAACCCGATGTGGTGAGTGCTGCCATGCATCACTTGGTAGATAAAGTAGAAAATCGTGCGCATAGACTCGCTCGTTTCAAGGAATATCATCTTACAGATGCAGAGCATATCATCATTTCTTATGGGGCTTCAGCTCGTTCTTCCAGAGAATTCGTGGAAGCACGCAGGCATAAGGGCGACCGTGTCGGGCTTCTTGAGCTTCAAACATTATGGCCATTTGCAGGGCAGATAGTGCGCGAAAAAACCCAGCATGCCAAGAACATCTTTGTGGTAGAAATGAATATGGGGCATATGAAGGAACAGGTCAAGCGTGCTGTGGTAAATCCCGAGCGTGTGTTCTTGATCAATCGTATGGACGGTATGTTAGTCAATCCTAAGGATATTGGCGCAGTTATGCGTACCATTGAGGGAAGGGGGTTTTAAAATGGCTTTTAAAGATTATATTCGTGAGCTCTTTTTCCCGCATTTGTGGTGTCCCGGCTGTGGACACGGAACCATTCTCAACAGCATTCTGCATGCTGTGGATGAGCTTAATATCAAAAATTCTGACATTTCAATGGTCTCAGGGATTGGCTGTTCGGCGCGTATATCCGGTTATTGCGATTTTCACACCATGCACACCATGCATGGGCGTGCTTTAGCGTGTGCAACCGGGCTTAAGCTTGCCAGACCATCGCTCAATGTCATAGTACCCATGGGCGATGGCGATGCCACTGCCATTGGCGGAAATCACTTTATTCATGCTTGTCGTCGTAATATTGACCTCACTGTTATTGTTATGAATAATAGAATTTACGGCATGACCGGCGGTCAGTATTCTCCGCTGTCCGGCGAGGGCGTATTGGCGACCACTTCACCTTATAAGAGCATAGATATGGCTTTTGATACCATGGAGTTGGCTCTTGGTGCAGGTGCTACTTTTGCGGCTCGCACCACCACTTTCCATGCTCGTGAGTGTATTTCGCTTATCAAAAAAGGCATGGAGCATAAGGGCATTTCTGTTATTGAAATTATGTCCCAATGCCCCACTTATTTTGGACGCAGAAATAAAATCGGCGGCCCCGTGGAAATTATGGAAACCTATCGTGACGGAACAGCTCCCCTTGGTTCCAAAAAATTAGAAGAAAATCCAAATCTTATTGCAAGAGGTATTTTCCGAGATACGCAAAAACCTGAATATTGCGAAGAGTATGCAAAGCTAGTTGCAAAGGTACAGGGGTAAGTTATGGAAACACAACGTTTTTTACTATCAGGATCCGGTGGACAAGGTGTTATTTCCTTGGCTATTCTTTTGGCAGATGCTGCCAGCACCTTTGGGGGATTTAATGCTCTGCAATCCCAATCTTATGGTCCGGAAGCACGCGGCGGAGCTACACGCTCAGACGTTATTATCTGCAACGGTCCCATTTACTATCCAAAGGTAACACAGCCAAATTACTTTGTTGCGCTTACCAATGAGGCCATGAACAAATATTTGCCGCTGGTACGTCCGGGGGGGCTTGTGTTGTATGACAGCGACCTTGTGTACGTTGACCCACGGGTGGACGCCTTGCTCAAGCCACTTCCCATGTATCAAGCGGTTATGGATACACTTGGTAAGGCTCAAGCTTTCAACGTGGTTGTGCTTGGCGCACTGATTACCCTAACAAATGTTATTTCGGTGCAAGCAGCTGAAAGCGTACTTGAAAATCGTTTTGCACCCATGTTTCATGAAAATAACCTTAAAGCATTGCAAGTAGGGCTTGAGATGGCAAAGCCCTTCGTAGATTAATGAATTAATAATCTGTAAAAACATAAGACCTCTGCGCTGAC
>CAYJJP010000231.1:0-4073 GCA_964370525.1 uncultured Desulfovibrionaceae bacterium
GCAAATATAAAATTCCAGCCGCTATCGCCCACAAGTAGAGGCGTAAAGGGTAAAGTTTTGGCTACGCAGGCGGCACGATATACGCGCGTAGCTTCCCAAGTAATGGCAGTTTCATAACCAAGGCGCACATCGTTGCCGGCTAAGGCAGTATATAGTGTATATTCTTCAGGCGATTGATTTTTTAAGAAATCTATGACAGATCGCTCGTCACTATGGCAAAAGCGTAGTGCTGTTTCTTCAAAGCTGTTTAAGAGCTTTAGGGGTAGCATGGTTTTGGCAAGACGTGTTTGCACTTTATAGAGCATGGAATTGCCCACAAAAGAAATGTCACGTTTCCAAGTCGCTTTGCCGTGCGTATTTGGTCGGAATATATCGGTATTTGTGCCTAGTGGAAGATAGGATATATGCTCAAAGCCAAGGGTATGCAAGGAGGAAATATTATCCAAGTCCCAAGTGAAGATATATACCCAAGGGCTTTTAAGTCTTTGATATTCGTGAACAATTAAGTGTGGATTATCCACAAACCATGAGGCGAGCGGCAATTGAAGCTGCTCCAAAAGCTCCATGAGGATTCCTTCTTTATCAAGCCCCAAGTGGTTTAAGGTAATAAGGCAATCCGGTTGAAATTCTACTACAGCATTCAGAAATGACTTAACAAATTCACTGCTGGCTATGCTTTCGTCAGGCACAGTTAAAAGCCTGTGCTCAAGCCCAAGCCTTTTACACGCGTGGGCAAGCTCTCCCATCAAGAAAAATTTGCTTGTTATCAGCAAAACTCGTGGTTTATCTTGTGTAAAGCGAGGTTTTCGCACCTTGCCCCAAAAATCATATTGCTGGCTGGCCTTAATGTGTTCACGCAACAGTCCATACCATTCTTTGTCATATCTTGCATAAAAAGGATGCGCAAAGGGTACAAATGCTAGCCCTTTATGTTCTGTTTGCCAAAGGGTGAGCTGTCGTAAAACCTCATTGGTGTCGTCGCTTTCTATCCAAAAGATGCGCTCCCACTGTTCATCTGAACAGCATTCTCTAAGCTTAGTTTTAACATTCGTAAGTTCTAGGATATCAGATTCTTTATCAATGATGGCGAGTGGGCCTGAATATATTTTGAACAACGCAAGCACTGCATAGCCAAAGCCGGCGCCTAAAAATACGGGCAAATTGTTAAGGGAAGTCGGTGTTGTATTGCTTTGCCAGTGTGCGATAATATGTTCTTCACGCTTTTGTCCGCCTCCGGCCAACATGGAGAGGGGAGTCTGAGTTGGACGATCCACCACAATGTCAGGATGCTCACCGTCCTTATGAATAAGTCTTGCTTTTGTCATTATTTTTTTACCGCCACATAGGGTGAAACCACAATTTCATCATTAACAAGAGAAAAAACGACGTTTGTATACAATTCGTCCACGCGTTTATAGGCTTGACCTATTGCAATTTCCACGCCGGGAAAAACATTCCCCATAATCACAACCTTACAATGTTTATTGTGCGATTCATCTAATTGTAACCGAGACCATAACATTTGTCGCATATTGAGTAAACGCTCGTTGCGTATTTGTAAGCGATGCAACTTTTTACTGGCGTCAGAATCGTTGGGGGCAAGGTGTCCGGCCACAGCGTTCAAATGACGTAATGTCGTGCTTAGTTGCGCAATTTGGCTGTCAATTTTTTGTAGTTTGCGTATGTACCTTGGGTCATAACCTAAGAAAATCTGAGTGCTTGTGCCAGCTTTATTGCCGGCGCTTCCTGCCACAAGCACGCCTTGGCGTCCGTTCAATGTGCCGCCCACAAGCCGTCCTTTAATAAGGCTGTTGCGTCCCACATACATTGTGGTATGTAAGCAGTCTTTCTCAAGGACAGCATTGCCAAGGCATTGTATTTCTATACTTTCTGCAAAGGAAATGCGTATATCTTTTTGTGCAATCAACTGACAATTCTTACTGGCTCCGCCCCGCACTCCCCCTTGTATGGAAAGGGACTTGCGTGCACGCACAGTACCACCTTCCACCATGCCTGTTATGAGTACATTGTCTCCGGAAACTTCAAAGCCTGCTCGAACATTTCCGGCAATAGCAATATCAGCTATAAAAAGAATATTGCCTGTTTGAAAGCAAACATCAGAGTGTACCTTCAGCGACGGCTTGACACATATTTTCCCTTCCTCATACACCACATAACCCTTGACGCCGGCTAAGAGTTTTAGTGGATTTTGTGGGTCAAGATGCGTGTGTGCGCCGCTAGGGAAAAGAGGTTCGTGGAAAACAAAACGGCTATGCTGTTTTTTTGCTTCAGAAAGAGGAACAAATTCAGCAAGTGTTTGTCCGGCAAGCACATTTTGCACATAACCAAGATTGTAGAGAGTTTTTTTATTACCGGGGATAGGCTTGAGCCTGCGCTGGTTCATGTCCGGATCAAAATAATGTTGTAAATACACAGTCACTCGCTTCTCCATCATAACTATTGCGCTAAATTATTCTACAGGAAACGCTGATTTATTCCTCCGGAGGGGAAGGGATCCGCCCCTCCGAAGGAATGAGTCTGTCTTTCCCTAACAAAAAACGTTATTTTTCCATTTCAGCAGCGCGCGCATTGGCTGCAAGTACAGCATCCACAATGGCTCCGCTTACAGCCTCACGCTCCATATGATTAACTCCGGCAATGCTTAGGCCTGCAGGTGAGCACACATTGTCGCGTAATTGCGTAAGATTTTGGGCTGAATTTTTTGCCATCGTGGTGCAGCCGTCAAAAAGCTGCTCGACCATATGGCGTGAGTCATCTCTAGAAAATCCTAAAGTTACACCGGCTTGTACAAGCGAGTTCATAAGATAAAATGCATATGCCGGCCCTGCACCCATAAATGCACTAAAAGCTGCGAATTTTGACTCTTCAAGCTCAATGCACATGCCAATACCACGGAAAAGTTGCAAAATATACTCTTTCATGCTGTCGTCAAGCTTTGCATCATCAAAGCAAAAGGCAAAAATTCCGGCACCCACCAAGGCAGGCGTATTTGGCATGCAACGCACAACAGCGCATTTATCTTCTATTTCTTTGCGCATGCTATCTATACTAATGCCGGCCGCTACGGACACAATAACTTTATCCTTAGTAAGTAAATGAGATACTTGAGATAAAACCTTCGCTGCCAAATGAGGTTTCACAGCCAAAATAATTATTGTAGAACTTATAACTAAATGCTCAATGTCCTTGGCGGCCGCAATTCCTGCCCCTTGCACTAAAGCTACTTGCTCCGGAACACTGTCATAGCCCATTAGCTCAAGAGATTTGTTTTTACTAAGACCAAACAAAATGGCAGATCCCATATTCCCACAACCAATGCATCCAATGGATAATGTATCAATATTCATGTTAAATCCTAATTAACTATTTCGAAGGCGTTAAAAAAGTATGAAATTTCAAATTGAGCCGTTTCAACAGCATCCGAACCGTGCACAGAATTTTCTGTTAAACTCAAAGCATATTTTTCTCTAATACTTCCTTTGGCGGCTTCTTTAGGATTGGTTGCGCCCATGACCTCACGATATTTAGTTATGGCGTTTTCCCCCTCAAGAACAGAACACACAACAGGCCCGGAGCACATAAACACAATTAAATCATCGAAAAAAGGCTTTCCTTTGTGTACAGCGTAAAAACCTTCGGCTTGTGCCTTTGTAAGCTGAAGCATTTTCATAGCTACAATGCGTAAGCCAGTAGCTTGAATCTGTGCTAAAATTTCACCACTTAAATTGCGTTTTACAGCATCCGGTTTAATAATTGAAAATGTACGTTGCATATATCCTCCTGAATAATATTCTTAATGTCACATTATGGTTTTACATAATATAAAGTCTTACTCGCTCAAGGTAAATATCACAATTTTTAGAGAATTTAAAGAGCTTTGAAGAAGGTCGAAAGTAAAGTTTTTTTACTGGCAAATAAGATAGTTATAAGATTGCTCATAGTATTGTTCATAAAGTTAACAAATAAAATATGGCGTTCTTCAAAAAATGTTTAAAAAGGAAAATGAATTCTTCAAAAGAATATATTCAGCAGGTTACAAAAAAAATAAAAAA
>CAYJJP010000232.1:0-4072 GCA_964370525.1 uncultured Desulfovibrionaceae bacterium
TGGAGTGGGCGTGCCTTTCTGAAAAATGCATGAAAATGCGTTTTTCAGCATCGACGAAATAGAATAAAGCCCAGCTTCTGAAAAACGATTCGGCAGATGGGCTTTGTGTTATAAATTAGTGCAATAAGTTTATTTGCAACGTTTTAATATGTTAGTTACGAATTTTTCGATGGAACCGGCAACGGAATGCGGTTTTCCGTCAATCTTCAAAGTGTCAAGCACGTCCGCTCCCATGGAATTTAACTTTCCTTCAATGGCATCAACCGCACCGCAAAAATGTTCGTAGGAGCGATCGCCGCAACCAAAGACAGCTGTTTTTTTGCCGTTAGCGCCAATATTGTCAAAGTTGTCAAATAAGTCAATGAAGCTATCTTGTAGCTCAATTTCCTCTTCACCCCAAGATGAACAACCAAACAGCACTAGGTCAAAATCGTTGCAAAGCCCTTTTGGGGTTAACTCATCAGCTTCTTCAATGGTAACGTCATGGCCTGCGTCTAGAAGAAGCTTTTCGGCAATCCTAGCAACAAATTCTGTATTCCCAGTTGTCGAACCATAAGCAATTAATGTCTTCATAAGGCTTTCCTGTTTCCTAGGTTAGGGGTTTACTCATTTAAACCGTATATAATTCCGCATAAATGAAGTATAACAGGAAATAGTAACTAATTTCAAGCTTTTTTAGCAGGAATTTAGTTATTATTTTGAAAAAAAATATTATGCTATATTTGGTGGTTATAAGAATAAAAAAAGTTGCATTTCAAAAAGACTGTCTTTTATTGTCCACTAAGCAGCATAAAAATTTTTTAGGCTAATTCTGACTAAGAAGGTCGTATATCTGTTTAGCGGTCCATCCTTGCACCTTGCTTTGTGCGCGCCTACTTACGTCGCGTGGTTTGCCGCCTTTTTGCAGCTCTTCCTTTAAAACTTTTTGTACTTCAAGTTCGTCGGTGCGGGTAGCTTCTTCCGGTTGGCCAATAATAACTGTGATTTCTCCCTTGAGCTCTTCGGAAATATCAGCATAATGTTCAAGGCGTGTGACGATAAATTCTTCATGCAACTTGGTGAGTTCACGTGCAATGCATAGCTCTCGCCTTCCTAAAAGGCTATGCGCCAAGGCCAGAGTTTTGCGTAGTCTGTCTTTTCGTTCAAAAAAAACAAGGGTTGAGGCTATATGTATATATGGTGCAAGGGTTTTTTCTTGCGCAGCGGCATCTCTTGGAAGAAAGCCGAAGAAAGTAAAGGGTTGAGGGGCAATGCCGGCGCACATTAATGCGGCAATGGGGGCAGAGGGGCCGGGAACCATAGATACTTTTACGCCGGCTTGACGTAGGGCGCGGATGAGGCGAAAGCCGGGGTCTGCCATGAGCGGAGTTCCGGCATCAGAAATAAGTGCGCAGACTTTACCATCTTGAATGCAAGCGAGAACTTCCTTGATGCGTGTTTCTTCATTGTGGTCATGCAGGGAAAGAAAAGACTTCGCCTTAATTTGCGCTCGCTGACAAAAAAGTCCTGCTCTTCGTGTGTCTTCCGCCAAAACAATGTCCACGTTACCTAAAACGTTTCTGGCTCGCTCACTTACATCTGAAAGATTGCCAAGAGGAATGGCTACGACCCAAAGCTGGATATTAGAAGGCATTGGAGGAGGCTGTAAAAGCATTGTCATGAAACTCCACTTGTAGTTGTAGGGTTGGTGTTGTTGTATAATGTACTGTTGCCACAGCAAAGCGGCAAGGTTTTTCAAAAGCATTGTGCGCGCGCAGCCAAACAGTGGCGGCCTTGATAAGTGTGGCGCGTTTTTTAGCGTTTACGCCATCAAAAGGCGAGGTCATGCCTTGAGTTTTACGTGTTTTTACCTCTATAAAAATTATTCCGTCAGAATCTTCGCATACCAAATCAAGCTCAAGGGAAGCGTGTCGCCAATTTCTATTAAGTATACGCATGTTAAGTTTTTTTACATGCGCTGCCACAGCATTTTCCCCTCGCTCACCTATGTCTTTTTTGAAATTATACGTCGTGTCCTTTTGGCTAAAAGACTGTAGATACATGTATAATTTTTGCCAAAACATTATAATAAGCTGCCTTGCTTTTGCGGCTTTGGATTTTTAGGCTTCATGGGTGCAAAACTTAAACGATGTAAAGGACATGCTCCATATTTTTCTATGGCGGCAACATGTTCCTTGGTGCCATAGCCCTTGTGTTTTGCGAAGTTGTATTCCGGCCATCGTGAACTGATTTTTTCAAGCAAGACATCGCGATGTGTTTTGGCCACAATGGAAGCTGCCGCAATGCTTTGAACAAGCCCGTCGCCACCTATGATGGCTTTTTGCTTTAGCTGAATATCTTGCAAATAAAGGAGAAGCACGCTTGGGGGAAGTGTTGTGTTACCGTCAATGTGCAAAAAAGGCATAAGTTGACATTGCTTCAAAAGTGCGGCTACTGCCTTAGCCATGGCATGGAAGGTGGCTTGAAGTATGTTTAGTCGGTCAATCTCTCTTTGCCATACAAGCCCAATGCCCACCTGAGCTTTGCAAAATATTTCTTGCACTAAGGCTTGACGCCGTAGCGCAGTGAGTTTTTTTGAGTCATCAAGTCCTGCAATGTTATGATTATCAGGCAAAAAGACGGCTGCTGCCACCACCGGCCCCGCAAGGCAACCACGACCTGCTTCGTCAATTCCAACTTCTGTGTAGGATAGGCTATGGGAAGGTATGTGCAGGGAAAGAGTTTGTGTGTCCATGTGCTTTTTGTCATCCATTTTGTGCGTTAAGGTGTGTGGTTTGTTTGTACATTGAAAGCCACATAACTTTTAATTTGTACCATTAAGGACTATCATTATATGTTGAATTATGATACAAGAAAAAAAACGCTAATAATAATGAGGTAACGATGCGTAAAAAAATACTTTTTTTTCTAGCTATATTAGGCTGCTTTTTTATAAGTGCGTGTGGAAATGAAGAATCTGAAGAGGACACAAATAAGCCAAATGCTTCAGTGTCGCCTAAAGCCACAATAAAAGATCCCGAAGCTCCGGCGCCGCCGCCAAACTTACCTAAGGCTATTGTACCCGATAATTCCGAAACTGTCGCACCGTCGCCACCACCAAGTGAGTCTAAAGCCTCAACATCACCTGAGGCCGCAGTAAGCGATCCTGAGGCTCCGGCACCGCCACCTGCTCCGATCGAAAAAGAACCTTTGGACACACAAACATTAACAGATTTATGATGTATATTTAAGTGGAGTTATAATATGAAAAGTCTATTTCAAACCAAGGAATCTATCGTTTTGGCCTCAGCCTCCCCACGTCGTAAGCTTTTTTTTCAGCAACTTGGACTGGCTTTTACTCGTGCAAGTTCGCATGGTATTGAACCCTTACCGGAAAAAAAAGAGGCTCCGCAAGATTATGCCATGCGTGCGGCATCGGTGAAGGCTCAATTTGCGGCTAAGCGTCACGCCGGTTCGGTGATTATTGGTGCTGACACGGTTGTAAGCCTTGATGCCATGATTTATGGCAAGCCAAAGGATGAAAATCATGCGCTAACCATGCTCAGCTCGCTTTCAGGGCGTGGGCATACTGTTTACAGCGCGGTCAGCCTTATTTTACCACATGGCGAAGAAATTCTTTTCCACGATAGTACCGAGGTTTTTTTTCATGCGTGGAGTACCGACATATTAAAGAGCTATGCGCAATGCGGAGAACCGCTTGACAAGGCCGGGGCGTATGCTCTTCAAGGCCAAGGGGCTTTTTTAGTGGAGCGCATTGTGGGCTCGTGGAGTTGTGTTGTGGGTTTACCGTTGACTATGCTTGTGCAAAAACTTCTTGAGCATAATTGCATAAGTCCCGTGTCAAACTAGAGATCTTAAAGGGAATACTTTTAATGAATATAGCGCAAGGCGTTGAAGTATCAATGGCCATAGCAATTCTGTATAAAATTGCTATGGCTATAAAAATTTGATATGTAACAACAATTTTACCTGCCTTTTTGTCATTCATAGTTGCTACGCTAAATTATAGGGATACACTATTTAGTCGAAGCTGAAAAACGCATTTTCATGCATTTTTCAGAAAGGCACGCCC
>CAYJJP010000233.1:0-4054 GCA_964370525.1 uncultured Desulfovibrionaceae bacterium
AAAAAGCGAGCGGCTTTACGCACCATAATCTTCCCGTTCCTGCGGTTTTTGTCGTGGATGCCAAGGGTATAGTTCAGTATGTATATACAAATCCAGACCATACTACACGCTTAAAAAATGACGAACTGTTAGAAATTGCTAAATAAATGCAGAATTAGCTTCTTTGTGATTGTTGTGGAATATTGTTAGAACTTCAATCGAATGAAGGCTTTGTGCACGTCATTTCGATTTTAACAGTCAAATAATATAGCGTAGTTTGCAAAGTCATGGATTGCCACGAAAAAACGCTATTTATTTCAGGTCTTAACGTAAATCATGGAGCGTTTTTTCTCGCAATGACTTTGCGCACCACCGTAAGTCACTGCGAGGAATGTCGCTTCGAAATTTAGATATAAAAATCAAGCTTGTAGCGACATGACGTGGCAGTCCATGCCTTTAAAAGTTATGTTAAGCAAAGGAAAAATCCTCAAGTAACAATCACGTGAGGCTTTGTGTTTATGGTATTAAAATGTACTTGAGATTTATTTTAGCTTGTGATAATTAGTTCATTTAACTGTAATGCTGTTAAAAAAGATTTTGAGTCATTTTGAGCTGCTACGGTTAGTTGTTGTCAGTTAACTCACAAATTAACGTTTAAACTGGAGAATGTGTATGAAGCGTTTTAGTTTATTAGTGTTAGCATTGGCGCTGGTTGTATTTAGCCCGATGTCTCAGGCCTTTGCCGCACAAGTATTTAAAGTGGCCACCGGAGACCCTGAAAATTCTGAGCAAGGTGTTGCCGCAAAAGCATTTAAAAAGTACGTTGAAGAAAAAACAAAGGGCAAATATGACGTTCAATTGTTTTTCTCCGGAACTCTTGGTGATGAAACAGAAACAATTCACAATGTTCGCGCCGGTACCTTAGACGCATCCGTTGTTGGTATTGCTAACCTTGTTCCTTTCGCTAAAGGGCTTGGCATTCTTACTTTGCCTTACTTGTTTGACGACTTAGATCAAGTTGTTGCTGCCACCGGTGAGAAAGGTTCTAACTTTATGAATGCATTGGCTGTAAAAGCCGGTTTCCGTGTTCTCACTTGGACATATACAGATTTCCGCTATATTTCCAACTCTAAAAAACCCATCCTTACCATGGATGACATGAAGGGTTTGAAATTCCGCGTGCCTCAAAGTGCTGTATTGTTAGCTTCTTACAAAGCCTTTGGCGGAAGCCCTGTGCCTATTTCTTGGTCTGAAACTTTCACATCCTTACAGCAAGGCGTTGTTGACGGTCAGTGTTACGGACATATTGGCTTCTTAACCATGAAGTTCAACGAAGCTAACCAAAAGTTTATCACCGAAGTTCATTATACCTATCAATTACAACCGCTTATTATATCTGAAGTTGTTTTTGAAAAGCTTTCTGCCGAAGATCAAAAAATCATGGTTGAAGCCGGAAAGTATGCTCAAGAAGAAGTGCTTAAGTATCTTAAAGCTGAAACTGAAAAAGCAAAAGCTACTCTTGCTAAATTGGGCGTAAAAGTTGACCAACTTAAAGACGAAGCTGCTTGGAAAAAAGTTGCTCTAGAAAAAGTTTGGCCTGAAATGGCAGACTTTGTTGGTGGCAAAAAAGTTATTAACGAATACTTGAAAGCCATTGGCAAGCCTGAGTGGAAGTAAAAAGGGCATAGACATTTGTGCAAAACGCTGTACGATGGTCTTGTTATAAAATATAGGCACAAATTCATCAGAGTTTGTGCCTTTATTTTAGGGTTTTATAAAGCAGGAGAGGTCCACTTTGGCAGGGCTTGTTCAAGTACATGTCCTACTGAAAGAAGCAATTCTTCTTCAAATGCGTTTCCAAGAATTTGCATCCCCACAGGCATTTTGCTTTCTTTTCCAAGCCCCACAGGTAGGCTTAGTCCGGGCATACCGGCAAGATTTAAGGATAGTGTATAAATATCCATTAAGTACATTTGTAGTGGGTCAGCATTCATCTCGCCTAATTTCCATGCTGTTACCGGTGAAGCCGGGCCGCAAATGACATCGCACGCTTCAAAAGCTTTTAGGTAATCAGCACGAATTATCTGGCGCACTTGTGCTGCTTTGCGAAAATAAGCATCATAATAACCGGATGAAAGCACATATGTGCCAAGCATAATACGTCGTTGAGCTTCTTTGCCAAAGCCTTCAGAGCGAGAGTTAATATAAAGAGATGCTAAGTCTTGGCAATCACTTGCGCGAAAGCCATAGCGCACTCCGTCAAAACGGGCGAGATTGGAGCTGGCTTCCGCCATGGCTACAATATAATAGCTGGCAATGGAGGCATTGGTGTGCGGCAGGCTTACCTCTACAATGTCGGCGCCTAAATTCTTCAAAACATCAATGGTTTGTGTGCAAGAATCGCCAACTTCTGCACTCAGTCCTTCGGTGAAAAATTCTTTTGGAACGCCAATTTTTAGTCCTTTGAGGTCTTTGCGGGCATGTATGGCCTTGCTGAAAGTATTTTTTTCTAGCGGAAGTGGGGTTGAAGTACTATCTAGTTTGTCATAACCTGCTATATTTTCAAGAACTATTGCACAATCTTCCACGCTTCTGGCGAGTGGGCCTACTTGGTCAAGAGATGAACCGTAGGCAATGACGCCATAGCGAGAAACTCGACCATAAGTTGGCTTAATGCCAACGCAACCGCAAAGAGCAGCCGGCTGACGGATGGAGCCGCCTGTATCAGTGCCAAGTGAAGCAAAGCATTGTTTGGCCACAACCGAAGCAGCAGAGCCTCCGCTGGATCCACCGGGGACACGGTTTATGTCAAATGGGTTATGTGTAGTTTGGAAGGCTGAGTTTTCCGTAGTGGAACCCATGGCAAATTCATCCATATTGTTCTTGGCTAGGATAATAGCGCCGGCCTCGCGTAGTTTTTTCACGACCGTAGCATCATAAAATGGAACAAAATTGTGTAGTATCTTTGAGCCTGCTGTTGTCGTAAGACCTTTTGTACACAAGGCATCCTTCACAGTCATAGGCACGCCCCACAGGGGTTTTTGGGGGTCGTAGCCGCTATTGTCAAGTTGTGCTGCTTCATCTAAAGCCGTTTGTAAATCTTGGGCTAACAATGCTTTGATGTGGGGTTCAGTTGCTTCAATGCGGGCAGCACAAGATTTTACAGCATCCGTTGCGCTCACGCTGCCATTTTGAAAAGCTTCACGCAGCTGAGTTAGATTCATGGTATGTATATTCATTTTTCCTCTAAATATTCAATATGTTATTTTTTTGAATTTCAATGAAAATCATTTAGTGTTCTACGTTAAACAATTCGAGGTACTACAAAATACTGTTCATCCTGACTTGGTGAATTTTGCAAAACGTCTTGTCGTGTGCATTTAGCGTGTGCTTCGTCGGGGCGTAAGGGCGTATTATGCGTAGCCGGGCTATAAAGAGGCTGGACATTCTCGGTATCAACTTCCGAAAGTACGTTCATGTAGTTTATAATATCCGCAAATTGCTTGGCAAAAAGTTTTTCTGTATCATCGTCAAGGTTTAGTCGAGCTAACTTTGCCATGCTTTGAACGTCATCAATAGATATAGACATGATTTACCTCTATGTTTAATAAGTTGATAATGTTTGTTTTTTGCTGTTGTCAAGCGTCGGCAGAACCGTAGGGCCATGATTTTGCGGTAATTTTTCCGGAGATTTTTGCGGCGGAACTACCTTAGCCGGATCGTTGTAGATTGGAACTGCTTTAACTTGGTGGTTGTGTGGCGGAGTGGGGGGGATTGGCCTTGACGCTATTGGTTGCGCTTTAGGTTGGCTGTAATTTGCCACATCGATTTTGTCTTCCTTTGGAGTGGTTGTGTATACAGGCTGTGGCGCACGAGCAGTTTCATGCCTTGTTTCATGGGGCATATATTCTGTTTCGCTGCGCATAGATGCCGTAGTTAGACATGCTGTTAGGATCGTTGTGCTCATAATTATGGGAACAATACGAACACAATTTGATAATGGCCTAGAAAAGATTTTTAACATCACAATACCTTTACTTTCTTAATTTACTTATGGCTTGTAGAATATTTTGAC
>CAYJJP010000234.1:0-4038 GCA_964370525.1 uncultured Desulfovibrionaceae bacterium
AATTTTGTCGTCATTTATCTTGAATTGAGAAGAAAATTCCTTTATATTCTTGTGAACTTCGAGTACATAGAGTGAATATTTACGAATGAAGTATACTTTTTTACTAATGATCGGAATATTAAAAAAAGGCTAAATAGATTTTATGTCTCCTAACAGACACTTAAAATTATAAAATTTAGCAATGAGGAAAAGATGAATAAATTGTTGCTCACACATTTTGAAAGTTTACTCGATGCATTGGCTGATGGCATTTTCATAACAGATGCCCTTGGCAATACATTACGAGTGAATCGCATGTATGAGCAATTAACTGGCATTAAATTTCACGAAATAAAGGGAAAAAACGTGCGCGCCATGCAGGAAGAAGGTATTTTTGATAATATCTTAAATCCCGAAATAGTACGCACCTCAAAACCAAGCACCAAGGTGCAGCTCTTGCAAAATGGGAAAAAAGTTGTCCTTTCAGGGATTCCGGTTTTTGATGACGATGGAGTTCTTTGCCTAGTAGTAACTTTTGTGCGTGACATAACCATGATTACGCAGCTTAACGAACAAATGGAAGCACAAACAACACTCATCAAACAAATGCACGAGCAAATTGCCTATGTTACCCACAAGCAGTCCACCAATGCCAGCCCTGTCTATGCAAGCAACTCGCTTAAAGAAGTTATAAACCTCTTGGATCGACTGGCAAAAACCGATGCCACCATACTTATTCTTGGTGAAACGGGCGTCGGCAAGGATGTATTTGCACGCTACGCCCATGACAAAAGCTTACGGAGGCAAAAGCTTATGCTCAAAGTTGACTGCGGCGGCATATCCGAAGCGCTGACAGAATCTGAAATGTTTGGCTATAATCCGGGAGCTTTTACCGGAGCATCGCCCAAGGGCAAGGCCGGATATTTTGAAATGGCCGACGGTAGCACCATTTTTTTGGATGAACTTGGGGAATTACCGCTACACATGCAAACACGGCTTTTACGAGTTTTACAAGACGGAGAAATTTTGCGAGTTGGGTCAACCACACCTAAAAAAGTGAATGTGCGTGTTATTGCAGCCACCAATCGCAATCTTGCCGACTGCGTGGAGGCCGGAACCTTCCGTAGAGATTTGTATTATCGCCTAAATGTAGCCACTGTACTCATCCCGCCCTTACGAGAACGACAAGATGACATTGCCCCCTTAGCTGAGCATTTTTTACGCGAATTTACTGCAAAATACCGAAAAACTATGGCGTTTATGGAGGTAAGCCTCGACACTTTGCGTGCCTACCAGTGGCCGGGCAATGTTCGTGAATTACAAAACTTGATTCATAGCATTGTGGTCACACGCAATACTACGCTTATCACGCCGAACGATTTGCCAATACACATTGCTTCCAAAACCGACATAGCACCACATTATGCAGAGGATTTGCTCTCCAGCGAGCGTTCACTAAAGGATATTATGGCGGAAATTGAAAAAGATTTTTTGCAAAAGGCCATTGAAATGCACGGTTCTGTGCAAAAAGTTGCGCAATTATTTAAGATTAATCGAAGCACTATTTTCAGAAAATTACAGAATAAAGCGTAAAAAAACTATTCCCCGCTGATCCAGTAATAACTAAAGCCTTCACGCAACCAACCATCTTGAATATTGGTAAAACCAGCATTCTCAAAGAATGTATTGTACTCTTTACGAGTTCTACGCCATCCCCAAAATTGCTGGCGACGTAATTCAAAAAAATGCAATAGCGCGCGTAAACCAATCTTACATATATTCACCATGGAACCCAAAAGCGAATGTTCTTCAAGCAGTGAAGCCGAAATGCAAACAATTGTGCCGCCCGGAACCAATTGCGCCTTAAGCTCCCGCAAAGCCAACGCCAATTGCGCATTGGTAAAAGCATAATCCACAGCAGAAAGACAAATAACATGATATTTCACATCGGAAGGTAAACAATTGGCCGGTGAGCCAATGTAAATGCGTTCAGGCAAAACAACTTCGCGTAACCATCGCAATCCCGACGTATTAGGGCTATTTACATGTAGTTCTAAATTAGGCATTTTTTCCAAAATGCTTTTTTCAAGATAGCCAACACCTAAACCTACTGTGAGTACACGTGTAACACCGTCTGCGGCGGAATCTGAATGCGCAGTATGCGTAAGCTCTGCTGCTTCGGTATTCGCATAGGCTTCACAATTAACAACGATTACGGAATCTGCGGAATCTGGAGATTCTGGAGCATCTAAATCACGCTTATTTTGAAATTTATTCTGAATGTTATTGATAACTTCAACCAACCATTTGACATCCAAATCCCTACGCTTACGCCATCTGGAAGGCAAAGAATCCCATGAACTAAAACGCCGAAAAAGCTCTTCATAAAAAGATGCATAAAATTCATTGTTGGCTAGCCGAAAAAAAGATACGCGCGCAAATACTGGAAAAGGAACGCCTAACCAACTTTCTTTATAAAATCTTCGCATGTACCCCCCGACAATTTCTATTTTCAGGCAATGCATCTGAATTATATCAAGTACATATTAAAATCAAATTTTCAAAATATACATTAATGCACTTTTATTTACCCAGCCTAAACACTCTACTTTCATTTTTACACTCAGGTCAAGAAATAAAGTGCCCACTGCATTTCAAGGTGAGAACTCGCTTATTTTTACTCTTACTCCTATGCAGCACTACTTAACATTCTAAAATTTCATACAATTCTTCGTTAAAATTTTATAACACCCTCAAAACCCCAAAGGGCTTTGAGGATATTTTGCCAAAGCGGCTTTTATCTGTGTAATGCACGCAATGTACTTACAACAAATAAAGTTTTTTACCCACCAATCAAGTTCATAGCCATTTTGGGCATGGAATTTGCTTGACCAAGCATAGCCACTGCAGACTGAGTGAGAATTTGGTTTCGTACAAAGTTTGTCATTTCCAAGGAAACATCTACGTCTGAAATACGAGATTCAGCCGCAGCCATATTTTCGGCCTGAACTGTGAGGTTATCCACAGTTGCTTCCAAGCGATTTTGCATTGCGCCAATATGAGCTCTGATTTTATCCTTCGAAACAATAGCATCAGTAATTGCCACCAACGAGGCCTGTGCCTGTGATTGCGTGGAAAGAGTATGTCCAGCATCTGCTACACTACTATTTCCAAGGCCAAGCGCTGATGCGGTACTATTGCCAATACGGACATAATAGTAATCTTCCGCAGAGTCGTTCATAGTACCAAAGTGAACCTTAAGTGAACCGGTAGACTTTAAGCCATCGCCATTGTGATCGCCGGAAAGAGAACCGTCAATAAGCTTAATGCCATTGAAATCTGTGGCATTTGCAATACGGGTAATTTCCGAAGCAAGCGATTGATACTCAGACTCAATCATCAAACGCTGTGTTGAATCATAAGTACCGGTTGCAGCTTGTTCTGCAAGCTCTTTCATGCGAATGAGCTGCGCGTCAATGATGCCAAGAGCACCATCGGCAGTTTGTAATAATGAAATAGCATCGTTCGCATTTCTTGTGCCTTGATTTAAGGCAGCAATGTCTGCCCGCATAAGCTCACGAATGGCAAGACCTGCAGCATCGTCTGCAGCACCGTTAATACGCATCCCCGAAGATAAACGTGCAGTAGAAGTACTTAAGTTTCCATAGTGGTTATTTAAAGTATTCGCAGCATTCAACGCCATAGCATTATGATTAATTGTAAGACCCATAACATTCCTCCATGAATGTTTGATTACCAAGTGGAGCTAAATGCACGATTACTTCCTTGCAACCTTCCACTGACAATACGGTATAAACTAACTTAACTGATTATTGTGTTGATATCATACACAGCCTAAACGACGCATAGAGCTATTGAGTCTATGCAAAAGGTAAGAACTACCTACCTTTCTTTCGTCACTGATTTCTAGCAAAATATGTGCCAAGCGGAAATCATTTCCCTATTATAATGATTAGTATCATTTAAAGTTTCCAATAATTTTATGCACATTCTCTATCTCTCAATTTTACAACGGAAAATTCGAAAAGTGTATAATTA
>CAYJJP010000235.1:0-4025 GCA_964370525.1 uncultured Desulfovibrionaceae bacterium
ATGAAAGCAGCATAACAATTTTTGAGTGTCTAAAAAACCCTAGACCGATACAGACGTATCCATTGCAAATCATTATAAAGAGCAGGGTCGTGTTCACGAACTTCAAAAGAAAGTTCATTTATAGAATTTGTGTATTGTTGCGCATTTTGATGAGGATATGGCCCATAATATCTCTTGTTGGCATTGTTCATAAGCTCTTGCGTGAGCGAAGTAAGATAATGTAGTAAGGTGGTTATATCATTCATAGCTTATTCGTTTTATTTTGACATATTGCTTATACGCATCAGTTCTTCAGCCTTTGCCACTATGCGTTTTTGCTCTGCAAGAGGAGGCAGAGGAAAAAATAATGCCTTTAGTTGTCCTAAATAAACACCGCCTTGAGCTGTACCAGACGCATTAGCACTTAGTAAAAGTTGTAAGAATGGGCTATTTAAAAATATTTTTACATAGTTATTATCAACATAGGAATTTATTATTGCAACGCTACGTTGTGCAATTACTTGCACATGATGATTGTAGATAGCAACATTACCTATTGAGCCACCAATTATGCCCATAATTATATCACCGTAAGAAATATTTGTTCGTGGATTTCACGCAAAAAACCTTTTTCATCTGTATATCTATCTACATTTTCAAAGGTTATTTCTCCATTTTTTATATTTTTTGCACTAATGACGCTGTAACCAGAACCTGAATTAGGTGGAGGATTATGTGACCCATCCGTCACTTTACTGCAAATTTCCCCCAATCGTACCCATTCCCAGCCTTGTGGTAAGTCAAAAGGTTTTTCTTCCTCGCTAATGGGGGGAAGAGCTTTTTCCTTTTTGAGTTTGCCCTCTTTTACAAGTTTTGCTTTTTCTGCCTTGATACGTGCCAAAAGAACGTTGGCTGGCTCGTCGCTTTCGTCTTGCGGTACAAGTTTGCCTTGTACTGCGGCTTGCAAAATGGATTTACGCAAGAGGGAAGCTTGGGAAGTGGGGGCGGCTTTTCTCATGGTTTCCCCTATTGTCCTGCTTTGGGCTTTTGAGCTTCTTGTAAAGCCTCTGTAATATTTTGCAGTATACTGTCAATTTGACTAGAGAGCGCGGCACGTTCCTCACGGTATTTGGCAATAAATTCTTCTGGTGGCAAAATCTCTTGCACATCATGGGGAAAGCCACAAAAATCAAGGCTATAATTTTCTGCCACAATATCTGCCACGGGTACGCACTTAGATACTTCACTTTCTTGTCTATTGCCCCACCAGTCACGCACGGGGGCAAAGTGTGTATCTTGCATAGGCTTTGTTTTATTAAAATTTTTAACATTTTCGGGCATTTCGAGGCGATAAAACCAAGTTTCCTTGGTGGCTGTGCCCTTGGTAAAAAAAAGCAAGTTAGTATTGATGCCCGTATAAGGCGCAAAAACGCTTTTAGGTAAGCGAATAACAGTATGCAGATTACATGTTTCTAAAAGTTGCTTTTTAATATTAGCCTTTACGCCATCGCCAAAGAAAAATCCGTCTGGCAACACCAACCCACAACGTCCGCCATTTTTAAGCAGAGCCATAATATGCACTAAAAACATATCCGCCGTTTCAGAGCTTCGCAAATGCGCTGGTACAGATTGGGCAATGGCTTCTTCCTCCGCACCTCCGAAAGGGGGATTGGTTACAATTACGTCCACTTTGTCCGTGGGGCCGTAATCTGTGCAGGGCGTTCTTAACGTGTTATCATGTTTAATATTAGGCACATCAATGCCATGTGAAAGTAAGTTGGTTACACATAAGAGATAAGGAAAGGGCTTTTTCTCAATGCCCTTAATAGATGCTTGCAAGGTTTTATAATCTTCTGGCGTACTTACTGTAAAAGAATTCACCACTGAGGCCAAAAAGCCGCCAGTGCCGCTGGCAGGGTCAAGCACAATTTCGCCAAGTTTTGGGGCAACGGATTCCACAATAAAGCGTGTTACAGGGCGTGGTGTGTAAAACTCACCAGCCTTGCCAGCACTTTGTAAATCTTTAAGCATGGATTCATACAAATCCCCAAAGAGCTGCCCACTAGGTACGTTATAAAGGTCTATGCCCTCATTGATTTTATTGATGACTTGACGCAACAAGGTACCGGACTTCATAAAGTTATTAGCACCTTCCATGGTATTACGCATGAGCCATTTGCGCTTTTTGGGGTCTTCTTCTGTATCGAGAGTGCGCAATGCCGTAAACATATCGTCCATATGCTTGAGCAGGCTATCGCCAGTAAGCCCTTCGGCATCTTCTGCCCATACGCTCCACTTATATTCCTCCGGCACTACGGAATAATAATCGTCTTCAGTGTCCTTCCATTCTTGCTCTTTAAAATCAAACGCTTTGAGGAAAAGCATCCATGTAATCTGCTCGATATACTGGGCATCACCGTTGATGCCTGCGTCTTTGCGCATGATATTTTTAAGGGCTTTGCCTATGCCTGCTGACATACATTTTCCTTATTCCGCTTGTGTTGTCATTTCAAAAGGTTTAATGTTTTGCCATGGTTGAGCGCCTTGCTGTGCTTCCCAGAGGTCAATTTTACGCTGAAGATTAAGCCATAGGTCTGGAGTGGTACTAAATGCGCGAGCAAGGCGTAGCGCCATATCCGTACTGACGGCGGCACGTTCATTAACTATGGCGGAAATGGTCTTGCGAGAAACACTAAGCCTTTCAGCCAATGCAGTGATGCTTAAATCCAGCGGAGTCATGTAATGAGACTTAATAATTTGCCCGGGATGTGTGGGGCGACGGGTAGTGACTTGCATAGTACACCTCAATATTTTTTTAATGATAATCTTGATAATCTACCACATAAGCATGGCCATCTTCAAAGCGAAAAGTAATACGCCAATTTCCAGAAACCTTTACGCTCCAATGTTCTTTGAGATTGCCCTTTAAGGGGTGGAGGTTGGAAGACGGAAAGGACATATCTTGAACAGAGGACGCTGCGTCTAAGCGGTCAAGCAATTCGCCAATACGTGTGGCGTGTTTTGCTTGTATGCCCTTAGTGCTTCCTGTGTAAAAGTAATGCTCTAAGCCTTTATGGGAAAAATTTTTAATCATGACCTGTCTTATATGTAACCATACAGGTTACGCTTGTCAATGTGTCCAATAATGTGCTTATCACCCTGTTGTACAAGTTAATTTCGCACGGGCTGTTACGCCACATAAAGTTCTTGCTCTAGCTCTCTTAAGGCTTGCTCAAAGTCCGCCTTGCCACTGAAGATACGATTAAGAATAAAGTTTACATTGCCAAATTTTGTGAGTGGGCTAACTTTTAATATATCCCCGTCTTGTAAGGATGTTATGCCGCTGTCAGCGTATTTTTCAAGTAAAGCTTGGAGTACTGCTTGGGCTTGTTCGCCATATTTTGCAAAATAATTACGCTTTTTAACTTTGTTCGCCCTTTCCTTGCGAGTTAAAGGTGGTTGCTCAAAGGCCACATGACAAACTAAATCAAAGGGGTCGAAATCTTTGCCCACTTGTTCTTGTAATTCTTCTAATAAAATACCTTGCTCTGCAAAAGCATCAATAATGGCTTGCTTTTTTTCAGCCTCATTCCATGCGGTTAAAAAATCTTGTAAAGTGGCAAATTGATTACGCACATTGCGGCGTGTGTAATCGGTTAAGGTTTCGGTAATAAGTTTACCGTCTTTATCAAGATATTGTATACGCTGATTAAGCACAGTAACGGGCACATTTTCCACATAATATTTGCGTGGTGGTTCTGGAGTGTCATCACCATCATCTATGTCATTTAGCGGTGTGGGAGTTGGGGAAGTTTCGTGGTTTTCGGGTGTGTCATCGTCGGGCAATTCACCATCGTCAGTTGGCACAAAGTCATCGTCTTGTACTGATGGACCATCAAAGTCTGGGTCAGCAAATAGACGGGTCACACCTCTAAAATCAAAAATGGTAAAGAACATCTTACCCATGTCCTCACGTACACGAGTACCACGTCCTATAATTTGCTTAAATTCAGTCATGCTGCCGATATTGGCATCAAGCACAATAA
>CAYJJP010000236.1:0-4018 GCA_964370525.1 uncultured Desulfovibrionaceae bacterium
AAAAGGGGTCTCCTTCCCCCCACACCCCCCATCCTCTACCAAAACGCGCTTATTACTAGCGTAGCAACGAAAATGGGTTAATTGAGTTTACTCTTCCGGAACGTGGGTTAATTGAGTTTATTCTTCCGGAATGAATGTTAGAGCTTGTTGTTTATACGGAGGCGGAATAAAATTCTTTTTATACATCCAACTTATAAATTTAAGACCTGTTTCATGATTTGGGTCAAACTCAAGCACTTTCAATAAATTTATCATACAATTATTGTAATCTTTAAGCTCAAGGTAACTGCGAGCAAGGTTAAAGTAAAGATTTTCATCTGCAGCTGTCAATTCAATAGCTCGAAGATAATAGTCACATGCTTCATGATGCATAGCACTTTTCCGCAAAGAAATTCCGAAATCATTGAATAAATGCTTGTGTTTTGGCTCAAAAGTACCTTCAAGGCGCACAAGCCTTTCAAAAATATTCTTGGCTTTTTCTGCATCTCCGCGCTGTAAATAAGTTAAACCAATCCCAAAGTTTGCGCGTACATTATCCTCATCAATCTGAAGCGCTGTGCCATATTCATGCTCTGCTGCAAAATTTTCACCCTTTTGGCGATGTTCATCACCGGAGTCCACCTTGTTTTGCAACTCTTGCATCTTCGGAAGCACAGACCCCATGTAAAATTCCGGCTCCGGTGAATACTTATCTATAAGCTCATCCATGGTGATGGTGCGCTTAGGCCCTGAGGGAACATAGTTATTGTTCAACGGTTGACATTCAAGCTTTCCGCCCTCAATGGTTTCAATAAACCAATATCCTTTTTGTACAGTTCGCCTTGTTGTTGTGCCCGTGCCAATTTTTTTAATTTCCTGTGTGGAAAAAACACCCTTGACATAATTGGGATCTCTACTTTTTTGCAACATACTTACTACCTTTTTCAAAAGAATTTTTCGTAAGAAAAATAATTAATCAATGTATCCTATAAAATTTCCATTGCTTGTAAAACATCACGAGCAGCAAGGGCAGGATCTGCTGCCTTGGTGACAGGCCTACCCACCACCAAAAACTGCGCTCCGCAACTTACCGCTTCTGTCGGCGTCATAACGCGACATTGATCATCTTGTGTTGCTGCTAAACGAATGCCCGGTGTCATACACAAAAATTGTTTACTACATGCTTTTTGAATATGCTCAACCTCTTGCCCGGAACATACTACTCCGTCAAGTCCCCATGCATGAGCTTTTTGGGCAAGATCAAAAACAAGTGTGTCCACCGCATGCGCATTTAAAGGAAGGTCGCCTTGCTTCATACTTGTAAGCACAGTGACCCCAAAAATAAGCGGCTTTCTTTCCGCATTGTGCTCCGGTGAAATCTGCACAAACTCATTGACTGCCTGCATGGCTGCTCTTGCCATTGCCTCTCCGCCTTGCGTATGAATTGTCAGTAAGTCAACACCCATCTTGCAAGCAGAAAGTACTCCACCAAAAACAGTGTTGGGGATATCGTACATCTTTAAGTCTAAAAACACTTTAAATCCAAGGTGTTTCAGTTCTGCAATAATTGCAGGCCCCCCTTGTATATAAAGTTCAAGTCCTACTTTAAGCCACGAAACAACGCCTTGCAACTGCTTTGCCAGCTCCAAAGCTACGGGCACACCTTGCACATCTAGAGCCACTATGAGTTCTGCATTATTTGTATTCATTAGTCATTACACCGCTGTATATCCTTGCAAAATATCCTTTAAATCCACTGATAATTTTTTGGGTGACAAGGTACTTGTAATATAGGTAGCACGAATTTGATCATAAGCTGTATCCAAATCCTCATTGACAATCCAATAATCAAACCAATGTGATTCATGGATTTCGTGTATGGCATTGGACATACGCTGGGCAATTTGCTCTTCGCTATTGCTTGCGCGTTTTATTAAACGTGCTTTTAGCTCATCCATAGAAGGAGGCAAAATAAACACATAGCAAGCGCTGGGAAGGGTTAAACGAAGCTGGGCTGCCCCTTGAACGTCTACATCAAATATAAAATCCTTACCTTCTTCAAGCATACGTAATGTGGACTCAAGAGGCGTTGCATAATAATTTCCGTGTACAAAAGCCCACTCAGCAAAGTAGCCTGCTTTTCTTTTTTCTTTAAATTCTTGAACAGATATGAAATGATAATCTTTTCCGTTTACTTCGTTACGGCGTTGTTCGCGTGTAGTGTAGGACACGGAAAAACCAAAATTTGGAAACTCATTTTGTAAACGCTTGATAAGAGTTGTTTTTCCGGTTCCAGACGGGGCGCAAATAACAAGCACCACTCCTGAACGTTTTGCAGGCATAGGGCTGGCTCCTTAAATATTTCCCGAAGGAATTTCTGTTTCTTGCAAAAATCTTTGACTGATTGTTTCTGGTTGTATGGCAGATAAAATAACATGGTTTGAATCTGTTACAAGAATCGAACGTGTTTTTCTGCCTTGGGTTGCATCCATAATTCTTCCCTCTGCCTTCGCATCTTCACGCAAACGCTTCATAGGCGAAGAAACAGGGTTTAATATGGAGACGATCCTTTGGGCCACTACATAATTATTAAAGCCAATGTTTATAAGTTTTTGTGCTTGCATGCTCTACCTATTCAATGTTCTGTGCCTGCTCGCGACATTTTTCCAATTCATTTTTTAAATCCACGACCAAGGGCGACAATTGCACATCGGGTATTTTATTTCCACATGTATTTATTTCACGAAAGCATTCTTGTAAAGTAAAGTCTAGCTTACGCCCCACATCTTTATTTAGCTGCAAAAGCTCATTCAAGCGATTTAAATGCGAACGTAAACGAGTAATTTCTTCGCTTACATCAAGCTTATCACTAAGGATGACAACCTCTTGTAAAAAACGCCCTTCATCAAAATCCACATCGTGCGTCGCAAGCATTTCGCTTATACGCTCACGCACCGTATGTACTTTTTCTTCTTTTAAGCTTGGCACGCGCTCTTCAATAATATCTACCCAAGATTCCATGCGTAATAACCGTGAATGCATATCAAGCACAAGATTTGCCCCTTCGCTGCTACGCGATTCATTCCAATCATCAAGCGCAAGAATAAGCCCTTCTTCGAGCCTCTCTGCCATATGCTCCATGCGATCTTCTTCTGCTCCGTCCCATAGCGTAGGTATATTCAAAAACCTATTATAATCGGGTGTAAATGCTTCATTTCTATTGGTTGCCAGCGTTTGCAGTGCCTTTAACATGGCGCTTGCTTGTGCGCTGTCAAAATAAAGCATACGTTCAGCTTCTGCTTTATATTGCAAAACTAAACTAATATCCACACGCCCACGCATGACAGATTTACGCGCACATTTATCTAATTTTGCTTGCAAACTACGCACTGAACTTGGCACATGCCAGCGTATATCCAAATGCTTGCCGTTGACACTACGCACTTCCCATTGTTGTACAAAGTCCGCATCTTCCACAAGACATCGTCCAAAACCCGTCATACTACGCGCCATAAAAAAACTCCATTAAAATATCGAATGTTACGTTCACCGAACGCAATATTACATGCTTCAACCGCCACCCTTTGGACAAGACCTTGGTGGCAGCTTGGCAAGCGGTGACACAGGGCCAACTTTAAACGGAAAAGCTCCGGATTTTAAGGGACTTGGTGCAGAAACTTTTTTCTGTACATTACTTCCTTGGCATGTTGGACAAGCCGGAATCTCACCTTGCATTGCAATCTCTTCAAAATCTTTTTGGCAGTCTGTACATGTAAAATCAAAAATGGGCATAAAACTTCCTTTGATAAATATATCGTAATTGATACGCTCCTTATACGATTGCATTACCATATTGGCAAGTACAATCTTTGCAGTTTATTGAAAAAATATTGCCTGTTTTGTCAAAGAGATGCTCAATGGATAGAGCAATTTGACTCTCATACATTCTAAAGATGGGCTGATTATGTAAGGATACACTGATTAATTATTTTTTTGTGAGGGGGGAAGGGGAACTTTTGCGACTACTTCGAGTTTTTAG
>CAYJJP010000237.1:0-4013 GCA_964370525.1 uncultured Desulfovibrionaceae bacterium
AGGGGAACTTAAATCTGAAAAAAGTGTTGACATCGGTGAAATTGAAGATCAAAAACACGCTCAACTAGTTACTGACCTTTCAAATAATTTTAAAACCGAGCATAAAAATGTTGCAGATGCCACAGTAACAACTTCTTACTTTTTCATGCTAGATAATGATGGTGTTGAAGGAAAGAACACAATCGCTGATGAAGGTGTAGATTCAGGACTTTTTGCATCGAAAAATACTCCCATTTATTTGTATGTAGAAGGCGATAATATCGTTGGCAAAACAAGTTTTGATAGTAATGAAATTTACTTTACACTTTCTATTGCAACTGATCCTAATAATTCTGAAAGCGTTAAAGTCCTCGTTACTCAGTATAAAGACATTAAAGACGGTGGTAACATTGACATTGACGCTGATGGAATGGGGCTTTTCCTAGGTCGCTCAGATAGCATCATTAGCGAAAATAACGAGACCATATATATCGCATCTGATTTTATCGACTTAAGCAATAGTGATATATGGATTAGAAAAACTCATTATAATGATGTACAAGACCTTGGAAGTGATGATTTAACTGTAACAAGCAAGGCAGACATTTATTACTCCGCTGATAGGGTCAATAATATCAATTTATCCACAGAAGACGGCGCAGACCTTATAAAGATTGAAAGTAGACTAAACGCAAAAGATGGCGTTGAGAATACAATCAATACCGGCAAGCAAAATGACACTGTAAGGATTGATTCCGAAGAGTATGCAGTACGTGCTGTTTACAGTGGAGAAAACACTATCTCCACCGGTAAAAACGATGATACTGTAGAACTTATTTCTTCTTTCAATACTGTACACGCTACACTTGGAGGAGTAAATACTATCCATACAGGAAATAATTCCGACACTGTAACCATTAAGTCTGAAACCAGTAATGCTATGGCTGCCTTTGAATCTGTCATTGATAAAGAAAATGATGTTGAAAACATAAGCAAAAACACCATAAACCTTGGAAGTCATGCTGATACACTGAACATTGAAGCCGAAAAAAATGCAATGTATGCGAAGGTAAGTGGAATAAATGAAATCATTGCTGATGATGGTGCCGATACAATAAATATAACTGCTACAGCAAATGCAATGCTTGCAACTGAGCTTGGCGAAAATACAATTAGTGCCGGAAAAGGTGTTGATCATGTAGAAATTATTGCTGATAATAATGCAATGCATGCTAGTGAAGGAAAAAATACTATAAATGCCGGTGCTGACAATGATACCATAATAATTGACGCTGAAAATAATGCAATGCGCGCATTGGATGGCGGGGTAAATACCATAAATGCTGGCACTGGTGATGATAGTGTAATCATTAAGGGTGACAACCGTGTTATGTCTACCGATGATGATGAAGATAGCCTAAACGTCATAAACTTAGGCGATGGTGATGACTTCCTTCTCCTTGAGGGTACCTTTTCAGGTAACAATCAAATCAATGCCGGCAATGGTAGTGACCTCATAAAATTTGATGCAGACCATATAAACTTTTCGGATGTCTTTATTGATGCCGGAGAAGATAAAGATAAACAAGACATGGATGTTTTGCTCACAGGCATAGATAACTTAAATGCAGTGAAGAAAGGTTTAGCCGATAGCACGCAAATCGATGGTGTAGAAATCGCCGTTGCCGGTGATATTGAAGGTGAATCCGTACAAGAAGTTCTCGCTGAACTCGACCTTCTAGATGATAATAATAAATTTGATAAAGACAAAATAGATGAAAATATTTGGACAGAGGAGAAAAAAGTTATAGGCGAATATACCGAATACACCAAGAATAATGGCGAAGACGATCAAGTAACAATTCTTGTTCATAGCTCGTTGCTTGGTAGCTAATCTATCTCAAATATCATAAATAAAAATCCCCTTGCTCCGTCAGGGGGATTTTTTTATTTTTCTGGCCATAGCAAATTTCTAGCATTTTAAAGCTTGACCCTCACGCTGTGAGCAAGTTAACTTTAGCCATGGCAAGGCTAAATTGAGTGCCTTAATTTTTTCTCTCACGTCAAATTAGCCTCACGTCTAATATTTTTTAAGTAAACTGTAAAATCCTTGTTTTCAATAGCTTTACTAAAAATATACGTACATTGCCTGCATTTCAAAAGCAAACCAACTCATAAATGGATTAAATACTTGAAATATCTATGCATAGATTATGGACTTGTACGCAGTGGCCTTGCCATCAGTGATGGCCTTGGACGTATGGCCTTTCCTCGCTGCACAGTGCAGTGCCCGCCACAAAGCAAGCGTGCTGATTTTTTTGTAAAACTTTTAGCAGTGATAGAAGAAGAAAATCCGGCTGCGCTCGTTATTGGTTTACCCTTACATCTAGACGGAAAGGAAAGCGAAACCACTAGGCAAGTAAGAAATTTTGTCGCTCGCCTGCAAAGACGCTCCACTCTGCCCGTCTACCTCATGCCCGAAGCCTTATCGTCCGAGGAAGCAAAACTCGATTTGCTCGAAAGCAACTTGCACACAAAAAAACATAAAAACGTTTTAGACCAACAGGCCGCTGTACGCATTCTACAATCTTTTCTTGCTCTAACCACTGAGCAAAAGGAGAAATTATTAATATGAAATTTATTTTAAAGTGTTTAACCTTTTTGCTAATCGTTTTCATCATAGGACTTGGCTTTGTCTTTTGGCAAGGAAAACTTTTTTTAGACACGCCCATGCAAACCCCGGGAAAGGAAGTCTATTTTGACGTAGAACCCGGCACAAGCTTTGCTAAAATGGCTCAAAACCTAGAAAAACAAGGGATCATCAGCGATAGCTTCAAGTTTTCCCTCTTGGCACGCTTCAGAAAACTTGACAATAAATTGCAAGCAGGTCGCTTTAAACTACACACAAACTGGTTACCCGAAACAATTTTACAAGAACTCATGCTCGGCAAAGCCATATTGCACCGTATAACCATTCGTGAAGGACTAACATGGTGGCAAACCGGCAAACTATTAGAAAAACACGGCTTTGTTCGCTTTGACGACTTCAAAAAAGTTATAACCGATAAGGAATTTTTACGCCACTACGGCATCCCCTTCGACACTGCCGAAGGCTTCCTCATGCCAGATACCTACCTTTTGAAAAAAGAAGACGTGCTCACCGAAAAAGGAGCAAGAAGCATAGCTGGCCGACTCGTCGATACCTTTTGGCAAAAAATGCAGCCCTATTGGCCAAACCAAACCAAGCCAAACCTTGAAGAACTCATAAAAATAGTGACTCTTGCCTCCATTGTCGAAAAAGAAACCAGCGTCCCCTCAGAAAGAGCCAGAGTTGCCGGAGTGTATACCAATAGATTGAATATAAACATGATTTTACAGGCCGACCCCACCATTATTTATGGACTTGGCCCATCCTTTGACGGCAATTTACGCAGAAAACACATTAACGATGCTGCAAATATTTACAACACCTACCAACACGCCGGCCTCCCACCGGGGCCCATCTGCTCAGCCGGAGTAGCCGCCCTGCGTGCTGCCCTAAAACCCGAACAACACGAATATTTTTACTTTGTCGCCATAACCGACGGGGGAGCTCACGCTTTTTCCAAAACCCTTGCCGAACACAATAGAGCCGTTAGAGAATATTTACGCAACCGCAAGAAAAAGAACTAAAAAACACGAGGTAACTACTATGAAGTATTTAATTATGGAAGACTTTTCAGGAAAACCGGTTCCCTTCATTTTTCCGCGCCGTGTAGATCACATGGATATGCGCGAACAACTACCCTACGCAAAAGTGCTTGCCGCAGGCTTTGTGGAAATGCACGACGGTACCCTACATTGTCACGGCTCACACCCTGAATTGCAAGCAAATGCGCGAGAAGAAGATATTCAAATTATTAATGAAGCTCTCAGAGCTCGCTAAGTTTTTTATGGTTTTTTAATTTTTGAATTTTTTGGATTTTTTGGATTTTTTGGATTTTTTTGAGGGGGGAAGGGGAACTTTTCCCAAAGCCAAAAAGCTTCCCCTTCCC
>CAYJJP010000238.1:0-4005 GCA_964370525.1 uncultured Desulfovibrionaceae bacterium
AAGGGTTTTCCTTCCCCCCAGATAAAAAGTAGCTGACTAAAGGCAATAGCCACGATCACGTAAATGCACTCTCATCACTTCCCGACATGGAATTTCGCATGGAAATGAAAGTTTATCCCTAAAAATGATTGTGCAGATTTCATTTATCGAATACACATGACGATATGCTTGCAAATACACACTCTTTGGAGCGATTATGAACGTAAATACAGCAATAATTTACGGTATTTTATCCGCACTGTTTTTCTCTTTAACATTTATACTCAATAGAAGTATGCATTTAGACGGAGGATATTGGCTGTGGTCAGCCATTTTGCGATATGTGTACATGCTGCCCATGCTATGGATTATCTTATATAGGCGCAAGCAAGTACGCACAGCCTTTGCCACAACGCAAGCACACAAGGGCTTTTGGCTTTTATGGAGCACTGTCGGCTTCGGACTTTTTTATGCTCCGCTAACATTGGCAGCAGCCTACGGAACTTCATGGCTGATAGCCGCCACTTGGCAAATAACCATCGTTGCCGGCGTGCTATTATCGCCACTTTTTGGCCAAAAACTCCCAATACGTACCCTTTGCATTTCTTGTATGATTGTTCTGGGCGTCTTCATCATGCAAATAAAAAACATGCACTACGATAAAAATTCATTATTTATGACCATTATCCCCATGCTCATAGCCGCCTTTGCCTACCCTCTCGGCAACAGAAAAACCATGCAACACTGCTCCACATCCATAAATGCCTTGCAAAGAATGTTCATTATGACCCTATATAGTATGCCATTTTGGGGGGTCTTGGCCGTGTATGCTTTCTTTCAAAGTGGCCTCCCAAGCGTAGAACAACACGTTCTCTCCTTGATTGTAGCCTTAAGTTCCGGCCTCATCGCTACATATCTTTTTTTTACGGCAACCGACATGGTGAAAAAGAACGCTAAACAACTTGCCATCATTGAAGCAACACAGTCGGGTGAAGTTCTTTTTACTTTTTTAGGCGGCATTATTTTTTTGGGAGATGCACTGCCTCATTACATCGAATTATGCGGAATGACACTCATTGTGCTTGGCATGATTGTACACAGCGTAACTGCGGCGAACAATCAACCACAAACCCAATAATCCACTATAATTTAGTCGAAGCTGAAAAATGCATGAAAATGCGGTTTTCAGCTTCGACAATGCAGCAAACTTGCAATTTATCATTACTTGTGCAAATGTAATGCTTGTGACATGCCACATCTTGTCAAATACATAAAACCGGAGGCTACTTTATGCGGAAAATCATTTTTGGGCTATTTTTTTTAAGTTGCTCTCTATGGTGCACGGCAATACAAGCGTATGCCGATGCCGTAATCATAAAAAATAACAAGGCTTATCTTGTCAAAGACGGTACAGAAATCCTTTTGGAATACAGTCCGGTGGTCTTCATTGAACAATTGGCATTATACGTTGTTGGTGTTGATAAAGATGAAGAAATGCACAATCTTGAGTCCGGTATCCATTTTTTTAAGCAAGGTCAAGAGCAACCCTTTGCCTTCGTCCCCCATGCCATGGCAGGTGCGCTAAACGAAACACATACCATTTCACCAGATAAAAAGCTTCTTGGACTCAGCATTACCCCAACCACTTGGGGTTCTTGGTATATTTATGAGGTTCCACAAATGAAATTGTTTGCCGAAGTTAAATATTTCAGCTTAGAAAATAAGACCCCCATCTGGATTGACACCAATGGCAAATTCGGTGTTCTTGTGGAGCAAGCCAATCTGGAAGAGGACTTTAGTGCGTCACGGATGTGCGAGTACGATCCTTGCCTTGCCTCATCCGTAGCTTACTATGATTTCAAGACAAAAAAGAATACGGTACTTATGAAAGGTACAGCTCTGTGCGACTACAACCTCTCAGGATTTGAAAATGGCGATGCACTCATAAATGCCACCTGCACTCCAAAACCTGAAGAATGGAAACACAAACCCGTAAATTATGTAGCCAAGAAAGTGCGTAAGAAAATATAGGCATCGCAAGCGCACTGAAGTAGTTACACTATGAAATTGTTGAGGAAATACTGATTAAAGCAAAAAAATGAATTGCTTCGCTGCGCTCGTAATGACTTTCGTTATAATATCAAGACATTGCGAGGGAATAGCAACGAAGCAATCCATGCTGATTACTTTCTGGATTGCTTTGTTGCGATCACAATAACTTTGAATTAAAAGAAAAATTCAAGCTAAAACCTGAGTTAAGGCAATAGCCACATTATTTTATTTATCGAATATTTATAAAGATGTGCTTATCAGCCGGGAACAGCTTATTATTTTATAGTTATTAAAACAATGAATTACGTTAAAGCATTCAAGTCGTACTCACTACTTTCAACTATCTGTGCCTGTACCATTTGCCCCGGTTGCACACCCGGACCGCTGATGTAGGTAACACCATCAACTTCAGGTGCTTGAAACCATACTCTCCCCACATGCAAGCCCGGCCATTCTTCGTGCTCATCATCCACCAACACAAACTGCTCGTGCCCCACTTCCAGCTCAAGAATTTCTGCGGATATATCACGCTGCATATGCATAAGAATTTGCTTTCGCTCATCTTTTATTGATTGCTCAATTTGATCCGACATAGTGGCAGCCTTTGTGCCTTCTTCTGCCGCATAGCTAAATACTCCCACATGATGCAAACGAGCTTCAAGTATAAAATCTTGTAAACAGCTGAAATGTTCGTCTCTTTCGCCGGGAAAGCCCACAATAAATGATGTACGCAGGGCAGCTTTGGGAATATACTTGCGAACCCTATCCACAACAAGGCGTGGATCCTTGGCAAATGGACGACCCATGCGTTTTAAAATGTCTTCGTGGGCATGTTGCATGGGGATATCAAAATAAGGCACAAGCCGCTTATCTTGTACAGCTTCTTGCATAAAAGCAAGCGTTGCATCCGTCATGGCTGATGGGTACAAATACATAAGACGCAACCATTCTAAACCCTTAAGTGGTAAAAGTTTTTCCAAAAGATGTATTAATGATCGCTCACCTCTTGGTGATAAATCCTCACCCCACGAGCCCACATCTTGCGCCACAAGTACTAATTCTTTTACGCCTTGTGCAAGCAGCGTTTGCGCTTCATGCACCAATTTTTCCGGCTCAACCGAACGATGCTTGCCACGGATGGAAGGAATGGTGCAAAATGAGCAAGAATGTCGACAACCATCGCTGATTTTAAGCCATGCATACGACTTCGGTGTGGAAAGTAATCGTCCGTTTTGTAAGCTAGTTTCATCAACTTTAAGAGCTTTCGCCACCTGTTGCGGCCAAGTTTCAAGCGTGGAGTTGGGCAACCACAAGTCAACCTCAGGCAAATCCTTCGCCAGAGCATTTTCACCAAATCGCCCCACAAGACATCCGGCCACCACCAGCAGAGGTTTACGTTTTAAGGTGGAAATATGATTGATAATTTCCACAAGCGTACGCACCGATTCTTCAATGGCAGGCAAAATAAAACCGCATGTATTTACAAAAATCAATTGCGCTCGCCCCAAATGCGCTGTGGGAACCATTTCAAGAGCAAACGAACCAAGAAGATGCTCGGTATCCACACGATTTTTCGGGCATCCCAAACTCACACTATAAAAACGTAACTTCTTCATACCGTTGTCTGCTAGCGTAAATCCCATAAAAACACAAGAATTATTTGCACAAGAACAATATCCACGTCAGGGCATTCTAATTTGCGATATTTTTTGTGGGGGGAACTTTTGCTAGCGCAAAAAGCATCCCCCAAGGTTACATTTTACACTATCTAGCTATTTCAAGATGTTACATGTCTTAGTTTGACCCGAATTTTTGTGGGTTACAAAATTCGGGTTACAATTTTTTTTGAGCTTATTCTTGTGGAATTTTAGCTACTAGCAGGTTACCCACAACCTGACCGATACCACTGTTGCCAAGAGCGTGTAGGATGTCACCTTGGTCTGAATACAGACCGGCGCTCTTGGTATAAATATT
>CAYJJP010000239.1:0-3993 GCA_964370525.1 uncultured Desulfovibrionaceae bacterium
CCCAGCAAATGCCCAAGGCCGTGGGCAAGCAATCTGAGCATATGTTCAACGCGATCTTGCCCATAGAGCAAACATTCTCGGGTCAGAGTATCGAGGGAAAGCAAAATACAGTCAGGCACAAAAGCCAACACATTGGTTGGCCCAAAGCACTGTAAGTGTTCGTGATTAGCAGCTATAATATGTGAATCACGCACAAGATGCACCTGTAATTTTTCTCCATTTTCAAAGTGCCCCACCGGCAACATATGTTTAATAAGCGGTGCTATATGGCGCAACAAAATGGGACTTAAGTATCCGCTTTCATTATAAACATTCACATGCATTATGCTTGTCGCTTTTGGGCGGAATTTGCTTGCCCTACGCTGTCAGTGCCATAGGCCGGCATGGGTATAGTTTTACCCTTGCTTGCGCCGTCGCCATTTTTCGGCGGATTGCACTTTTTGTCTGCCGTTGGATCTTTTGGATTTCCGGCAGGATACACTATACGTTGATGGAAGATACCGGCCAAAATACGCAAGAATTGCTCACTGATTTTGTCTATATCTTTGAAAGTCAGGGCGGATTCATCCAGCTGGCCTTCTGCATAAATTCCCTTAACAATTTTATCAATATGCGCCTTTAGTCGTGCCGGAGTTGGGTCTGTGAGCGTACGACTTGAAGCTTCCACCGAGTCAGCAAGCATGAGTATTGCAGCTTCCTTCGTTTGTGGGCGTGGCCCTGCATAGCAAAAATCCGATTCACGCACATTCAAATTCAGCGTACGCGCTTTATGATAAAAATAGCTGATAACACGAGTACCATGATGTTGAGCAATAAGGTCGCTAATTTCTTCGCCAAGTTTATATGTAGCCGCAAGCTCTGCCCCCTTCTTCACATGAGCAGTTAAAATAAGCGCCGACATGGAAGGGTTAATTTTATCATGTTTATTGCGCCCACCAAATTGATTTTCTATGAAGTAATCCGGATAGTTCAACTTACCCACATCGTGATACAAGGCTCCCACCTTACACAAAAGACTGTTGGCACCAATAACTTTAGCCGCAGACTCCACCATATTGGAAACAACCAAGGAGTGATGATATGTTCCCGGCATGGTCATCATCATTTTTTGCATAAGAGGATGTTCTAAGCTCATAAATTCCATGAGTTTAAACCGTGTAGTGTAGGAAAAAATAAGTTCTAAAATGGGACTGAAAGCAAAAAGCATAAGCACGGAAACAAGGCTGTTAATAAAGACGCTTAGCAACTGCGCCGGGCATTGATCGAAGGGTGTTTTTACAAGTAACGAAGTGGACAGCCAAAATAATACTTGCATGCAAACAAGTGGAATAATGCTCCAAACCATATCTTGACGCGTTTGCGCTTTCGTAACCACAAGAGTTATAATCATGCCGCCAAGGAAATAATAAAAGAACAGCTCCACGGAACCTTTGAACATAATAGTGGTAAATAATGCAAGTAAAATACTGATGGTACAATAGCGGCGTGCGGCAAAAACCATGGCCACTATACCCACAAAACCTGCCACCGGAAAGCCATAGGCAAGCACGGCTATGCTGTCCACATCCCCTTGCCTAGCTCCCAATAAATACACAAGCTTAGCCAAAAGAGTGCAGCCAACAATAAGTAAGGACATAAAACAATAATCTTTTACTTTCAGGGGAGAGCCCGGCTTACCGCTTGGGGCTATGAAAAGTCCGCAAGAAATAATGGCACTGAGTATAAACAAGCCCAATGATACGCCTAATTGGAACCACGAGCCTACGGCAAAATACATAGCCTGCAATTTTGCTTGTTGTTCTTCTGTCACCCTACTCCCCTTACGCACCACGATTTCACCACGATGAATGGTATAGTACACCGGCTCCATGCTTGCGGAGGCTACAGCTTCAGCTCTGGCAAAAGTTTCGGTTTTATTTAAGGACAATGAAGAGGGCATAAAGGCTGATAATAAAATAACCAAGGCACGCTTGGATTTTTCATCAAACTCTGTGCGTTGGCGTATATCTGAACTCAACTCCACTAAGGTAGATTGAATATCGGGTAAAACCGTCAAATCCTTGCGCAGTGTTTCTATTTCTGTATCAAGAGTGCGGATAATAACGCCATTTTCTCCCACACGGCCGGCACGCATATCACTTACCAATCCGGCATTCAATAGAAGGCGCACACGCGGCAAAAGCGTTTCCAATATATATTCTTGCACTTGCGTTCGAGTTAAAGCTTCAAGCACAATTTCTGCGATTTCAGGCGTTAAGATTTTATCAAGGTTTGGGATAGCCGTATATTCTTTATTAACATTTAACCCGTTGAGTTCATTTAATATATCTAGTATATTTGCGCTAAATTCTTCGTATGCTGACAGATTCAAATCAAAAACAAGAGGCTGCGCCAGGCGAAGAGCCTCACGCCTTGCCTCGGTGGCATATTTATCTTCCACCAAAAGATCACGCCCGGCAACAACATCGCTACTCGCCACCATGCCGGCGGCGTACATGGGCAAGGTATTATTGAAATTAATACCTGCAAAAATAGATAACGAAAGCAGTGAACATAATAAAATAGCAACACCCAAGGGACAATGATGCTGAGTGCATAGCATCTTAAAAATGCCCATTACGGACATATCATCAGTTTTTTTCTTGATAACTATCATAAGCAGCCACTATGGCACTGACAAGGTTATGCCGTACCACATCTTTTGCACAAAAGGTGTGAAATGCAACACCTTTTATATTTTTTAATACTTCAACAGCCTGCACAAGTCCGGAGCGAGCTAACTGCCCTTTATCTCCCCAATGTGCCGGCAAATCAATTTGCGTCATATCACCGGTAATAACGGCTCGAGAGCCAAAACCAAGGCGCGTTAAAAACATTTTCATTTGTTCCGGTGTGGTATTTTGCGCCTCATCCAAAATAATAAAAGCATCGTTTAACGTGCGACCGCGCATAAAAGCAAGCGGTGCGATTTCAATGATATTTGTCTCCAGCATGGAGAGCACCTTAGGCTGTGGCAACATATCATAAAGAGCATCATACAAGGGGCGCAAGTAAGGATTAACTTTTTCCGCAAGGTCTCCCGGCAAAAATCCAAGCCTTTCTCCGGCCTCCACAGCAGGACGAGTCAAAACAATTTTTTTTACCCTATGCTGAAAAAGCATGGACAGCGCCATAGCCACAGCTAGGTAGGTCTTTCCGGTACCGGCAGGGCCAAGCGCAAAGACAATTTCTTTTGAAATCAGTTCTTCATAATACGCTTTTTGCGCAAGATTTTTGGCCACGATGCTTTTACGCGGCGCACTGACAAAGACCGTATCCTTATAAACGCGACTTAAAGAAAGCTCCGGCTGTTTTTCCAGCATAGCATAAGCAAGCACAACATCTTGCACGTTGACACCCTGCCCTTCTCGCACACGCTCATAAAGCTGTACAAACAAATTACACAGCCTTTGCAATACATGCTGATCTGAGGTTGCCACGGTAACGCTTGCCCCACGCGAATAAATACGTGCGCCGCTCGCCTTAGCCAATGCTTCCAAATGCACATTATGCGGCCCAAATAGAACATTGGCAAAATTCGGGTCATCAAAAGCTACAGTCTCACTGAGCATAATATTATCCACCATGATTAGCATTTACTCCTTTTTTATGCCACTGTCTATGTTTTTTTGTGACCCAACAAGGAACTTTTCACGTGATTCAGAGTGTATTAATAGTAATTATTAGCAGTAGCTGCTGTTAACTTTTTACTTTTGTGCGCTTTTGAAAATCTGCTGTCGCAGATTATCAAAAGCCCGGCCTACGGCAAAATAATTCAGTTTTAGCGCAAGGTGTAGTAAAATAAACCTTTATACTTATAATCTCTTTGGAAATATTAAACCTTAATGGTAACTATTAACACATTCGGAATCACGTAAGGAACTTTTCACGCCATTGTTTTTTAAGGAAACGCTGATTAATTCCTCCGGAGGGGAAGGGCTCCGCCCCTCCACC
>CAYJJP010000240.1:0-3975 GCA_964370525.1 uncultured Desulfovibrionaceae bacterium
TATTTTTTAAGGCAATTTTATGCTTGCCTAGCCTAGCCTATTTAATGTAGTATGCACTATCCTGATTTGTCTATACACACACCTATAAGGAATGCTTTGCATGAAAGTTCTTTGGGCGCCATGGCGTTTGACTTATATCCTTGGACCTAAGCCGGATACTTGTGTATTTTGCTTGCCTAGTCATATCGACGAGGACGAAGAGCGTCTTATCTTGCATAGAGGGAAATATTGTTTTGTTATTATGAACAAGTTTCCCTATAACAATGGACACCTTATGGTGACACCGTATAGGCATGTCATGGATTTCACTGCTCTAACTAGTGAGGAAAGTATGGAAATGATGGACTTATTGCAACGATGTACAAGCATTTTGCAAGCGCGCTTCAATTGCCAAGGTATTAATATTGGTTTAAACCTTGGAGAAGCTGCCGGCGCAGGTATACGTGAGCACTTACATTTTCATCTTGTCCCACGTTGGAATGGAGATTCATCTTTTATGGCTGTTATGGACGAAGTGCGCATGGTGCCTGAACATCTTCAAGCGACCTACCTTGCACTAAAACCCTATTTTGAGCAATTATTTCCTAAAGCGTGAGGAGGTCTTTATATGCGCTATTTGAAAGTTATTCTCTTTGTTTTATTCTTCTTTGTTAGTATGATCTTCTTTTTCCAAAACCAAGCGGTTTTGTCCACTGACATGACTTTGAACCTGAACTTGTTCTTTACAGAACCCATGCAGTCAATTCCTCTTCCTTTTTACTTTCTTGTTTTGGCCGCTTTTTTTACTGGTTCATTACTTGCTGTCTTGGTGCTCATTTGGGACAAGATGAACCTTTCCGCTAGGTATATGAAAGCCAATTGGCGTGTGCGTAGTCTTGAAAAAGAAGTGGCTGCTTTACGCGCTAATCAAGCTAAGGCGCTTCCAATAACACCACAAGCACCTGTGCAAACTGTGACCGTAACGCCAGAAACGAAAGATGCAAATGTAGCCAAAAATATTGATGAAAAAAAAGACACGACAAAAAATAATCAAGCAACAACCGAAACTAAGGTTGCTGAACCTGTTGAAGACATCAAGGCCCCGGATCCCAGTAAGGGTGCTTAGTTAATATTTTTATGAAAAGTATGGGCGAAAGCCCGTACTTTTTTTAACCCTTTTTCACCACCTATCATCATGCCAAACCCCCAAGATACTAACAAAAGCCCTGAAAGTTCAAAGGAAATTGCTGAGCAAGCAAGCTCGCCTGAGCAAGAAAGTAAGCCACCCCAAAAGCTTACCCCAATGTTTGAACAATATTTGCGTATAAAAGCTGAATACAAACATTGTTTGCTTTTTTATCGCATGGGTGATTTCTACGAACTTTTCTACGAAGATGCCGTAACCACCGCAAAAGAATTGCAAATAACCCTCACCGCGCGCCACAAGGACAGTCCCTCTCCTGTTCCCATGTGCGGAGTTCCTTGGCATTCGGTTAAAGGCTATCTAAGACAACTTGTTGAAAAGGGTTATCATATAGCCATTTGCGAGCAAGTAGAGGATCCAAAAAATACCAAGGGTATTGTTAAGCGAGAAGTTACACAGGTTATCACACCGGGAACTGTTATTGATGACGACAATCTTACCGCAAAAAGTAATAATTTTCTTGCGGCCTTATATATTGGTAAGCCTAAAGATTCCTCGGCAAAATCATCCACAAAGGGTGCGCTTGCTTTCGTGGATACCTCCACAGGAAAATGGTCTGGAGTTTTTGGCCTGAAACACGCTGAACTTTGGCAGTGGGTGCAAAAAATTTCGCCAAAAGAATTGCTCATCCCAGATTCAGAAAAAGTCCCCAACGGTCTTTTGCTCGAAGGGATGCAAGTTATTCGAGTGGCTGAGCGCAGTCACTTTGACATAAATACAAACACACGCATTTTGCTCGAAGCGCAAGGTGTCAAAGAATTAGCCGCACTTGGACTAGCTCAAAAACCGGAACTGACCAAGGCTTGCGGTGCATTGCTCGTGTATCTGGCTCAAGTACAACGCTGTGATATCAGACATTTGCAAGCATTTACTCCGCTTGACCTGCAAAAACATTTGTTAATTGACGAGCTTACTGAGCGTAATCTTGAGATATTTGAACGCCTTAACGGAAAAAAAGGAAAGGGTACGCTATGGCATGTATTAGACCATACCCTTACGCCAATGGGCGGCAGGCTTTTGGAAGATCGCCTACGACATCCTTGGCGCGAAGCAAAGACAATTTTGCAACACCAAGAAATTGTAACATATTTTTATAATGGAAATGAAGTGCGTCGCCAAATGCGAGAAGCACTGAAAAATATTTTTGATCTGGAGCGCATTTCAACTCGTATTCACTTGCAACGTGCGCAGCCGCGCGACTACATTGCGCTTAGAAATTCGCTCGTTAATTTGCCAAGCATCTTTGCAGCACTCAACGCCAAAGATATCAATAACTCACAAGGTACTGCAGAAAGTTCATTCCCAAAAGGACTGGAAAATCTCATACAACATTGGGATAGCCTTGAAGATATCACCAATCTTCTTAACAGTTCCCTTGAAGACCCGCCGCCAAACCTCATCACCGAAGGTGGACTTTTTAAACAGGGATATAATGCCGAGCTCGATACGCTTATTGACCTTGCCGAACACGGCGAGCAGAAGCTTCAGAATATGCTTACCCATGAACAGGAAACCAGCGGACTAAGCAAGCTCAAACTTGGTTTTAATCGTGTTTTTGGGTACTATTTTGAACTTTCGCGCGCCCAACAAGCGGAAGTACCGGAGCATTTCATTCGCCGCCAGACCCTTGCCAATGCCGAACGCTTCACCACCGGCGCGCTTAAGGAACTTGAAGAACAAATTATGCAAGCGGCTGAAAAGCGTAAAAACCTTGAATATGCACTCTTTCAAGATTTGCGTGAAAAAATTAATCTCACTCGTAGCCGCATCCTCTTCATCGCATATTGCCTTGCGCAGCTTGACTATTGGCAATCGCTAGCCCACGTTGCTCGCCAAAATCATTGGAGTGCACCGCAATTCACCGACGACCAAAATCTTGTTATCCGTGAAGGGCGTCATCCTGTCGTTGAAGCCATTATCGGCACAGGAAATTTTGTTGCCAACGATCTTACATTGGATCATCGGCGCAGATTCTGTCTGCTCACCGGCCCAAATATGGCAGGAAAATCCACTATTCTTAGGCAAACCGCTATCATTTGTCTTTTGGCTCAGATTGGGGCATATGTGCCGGCAAGTCAGCTGCAACTGGCTCCCGTAGATAAAATTTTCTCAAGGGTTGGAGCTTCCGATAATCTTGCGGCCGGCCAGAGTACGTTTATGGTTGAAATGATGGAAACCGCTCGTATTCTTCGCCAAGCTACGAAGAACAGCCTTGTTATTCTTGACGAAATCGGGCGGGGCACCAGCACCTACGACGGCCTAGCCCTTGCTTTTGCCATTGTTGAAGACCTCAGCAAACGTCATCAAGGCAGTGTGCGCACGCTTTTTGCCACGCACTACCACGAGCTCACCAGTCTTGAAACGCATATTCCCAATGTTTTTACTATGAATATAGCGATTTGTGAACATGCCGGAGAAATACTTTTTCTTCATCGTCTTGTTCCCGGCCCTTCCAATAGAAGCTACGGCGTGGAAGTTGCAAAGCTTGCCGGCGTACCTATGCCCATAGTGCAAAGAGCACGAGAGATATTAGAACAGCTTGAAAGCAAAGATAAATTTTCTAAACCTGCTCTGCCGGCCGCCAGTAAAACGGCGCTTCCGGGTCTGCAATTACCTGAGAAGAAAAGTAAGGCTTACGATCCCCCACCAAGCCTCCCCATAGGTAGGGAAGAAAATAGGGAACATCCGCTTATTCAAATACTTAAAGACTGCAATCCCGAGCTCTTAACGCCTGAAGATGCTTTGCAAAAAATTGTTGAGTGGAAAATGCTTTGGGGGAAAGAGGAAGTATA
>CAYJJP010000241.1:0-3959 GCA_964370525.1 uncultured Desulfovibrionaceae bacterium
CCTTGCATATGCTTTGCTTGAAAATCCATCCATTCTTTGCGGTTAATGGTCTTGTTTTTGTCGGAATCTATAATTCCAAAAACAGCATCCGTCATTTGAGGATAGGCTTTCTTAAATTCTTCCGCATCGACACCACCATCTTTATTGCTGTCCATAGTGGTGTATTTTTCTTCTGCTTTTTTTGCAGCCCTGCCGGCATCTTCCTTCGAAGACATTCCGGGCATTGCCTGTGCAAAAGATGCGGTACTTAAAAGCAAACAAAGTATGAGTATTTTTTTCATGGTTTTTCTCCTACAATCAATTCGCCTCTTATTACGACATGTAAACATACTTGTAAAGGATGAAACAAGCTCCGAAAAGTATTGCCACTCAAAGCAGAACTTTTATTCGAATGTTTATAAAGTTATCATACACTTTATTACAATCGAAATCCAAGTCCGAACTCAATCAAAAGTTGTCCATTAAGACACAGAAACTCTTCTTTTTTTCGGAATGAAAGCTTTAAACCTTGACCTTACAAGAAAGCTGACTTACTTAATTGTTACTATGAACTGGGACTGGGATAAATTACAAGAAAAACGGCAGAGGCAGTCGCGACAATCTCCCTTCGGCGGAGATAAACATCAGCCACCTTCAAAAGGTGATGACAATGGCGACACAAATGACCGTAACAACCATGATTGGGACACACAAAATTCTCACCATGGAGGTCAGAACAATAGTGGCGGTGGCGGTGACAATCGCAAACCTCCCTACAACTTTAACAAAAACCCCAATAATCCTTTTAAAGGATTCTCATCTAAGCTTGGTGGCAAGGGTGTATGGCTTATAGGCGGCGGACTTGTGGTGCTATGGCTCTTATCGGGTATTTTTATTGTAAATCCTGACGAAGAAGGCATTGTCCTACGCTTTGGAAAGTATGTACGCACTGTTGGCCCCGGCCCGCACTATCACTTACCAAACCCCATTGAAACCGTTTACAAGCCAAAAGTAACTCAAGTATTACGTGGTGAAGTTGGCTTTCGTTCTGTTGGGCAAGGCTCTACTTTCCAGCAAGGACAGTTGCGCACTGTGCCCGAGGAAGCCTCCATGCTTACCGGCGATGAGAACATAGTAAGTGTGCAATTTAGTGTGCAATATAAAATCAGCAATCCTGTAGAATATCTCTTTAATGTGACCAATCAGGCCGCTGTTGTGCGTAATGCTGCTGAGGCTGCCATGCGCGAAGTTATTGGCAAAAGCATGATTGACTCCGCTTTGACCGATGGCAAAATCCGTATTCAAAGCGATGCAACCGAATTGTTGCAAAAGATTCTTAATCGCTATGAAGTGGGCGTGCAAATAATTGCCGTGCAATTACAAGACGTACACCCCCCACGCGAAGTGGTTGATGCATTTAAAGACGTTGCCTCAGCACGCGAAGACAAAAGCCGCATAATCAATGAAGCTGAAGCCTATCGTAATGAAGTTTTGCCAAAGGCACGAGGACAAAGCGCAGAGCTTGTCAATCAGGCTGAAGCCTATAAAGAAACTCGTGTACAAACGGCACAAGGTAGAGCAAATCGCTTCTTATCAGTGCTTGCAGAATATGAAAAAGCACAAGATATAACCAGAAAGCGTCTTTATTTTGAAGCAATGGAAAAGATTCTCAGCAATGCAACCGACAAAATCATTGTTCCAAGCTCAGCAGCAGAACGAGTCTTGCCCTTACTTCCTTTGCCCGTTAGCGGACAAAGAATACAGCAGTCCCCTAAAAACACAGGTAATACAGGAGTAGCACAATAATGTTTAAAAATCCTCTGTTCTTAGCCATTGCTATTTTTGCAGTGGTTGCGCTTGGCGGACAAAGCTTTTTTATTGTGCATGAAACAGAAAAAGCCATAGTCTTACAACTTGGTGTCCCAAAAGACACTGTCTATGCACCGGGTCTGCATTTTAAATTGCCTTTCATTCAAAATGTTATTTATTTTGATGCGCGCATTTTAGATTATGATGCTAGGCCAACTGAAGCCTTCACTGTGGATAAAAAAGCTATAGTTCTGGATAACTATGCTCGTTGGCGTATAGCCAACCCCTTACAATTTTATCAGACTATGCGCACCATTCCGGGAGCTCAAGCTCGCCTTGATGACGTTGTTTATTCTCAATTGCGTGCCCTTGTTGGCGGATATACCTTAACGGAAGTCGTTTCTTCGCAACGTGCTAAAATTATGGAGGAAGTTACACAGCGCGTAGCAGGTTTAATGAAGGGTTTTGGAGTTGAAGTAGTAGATGTTCGTATTAAACGTACAGACTTGCCGGCTGAAAACCAACGTGCAATTTTTGAACGTATGCGTGCTGAGCGTGAACGTCAGGCTAAGCAATATCGCTCAGAAGGTGTGGAAGAATCCACTCGCATACGCTCAGACGCTGATAAACAAACAGCCGTTATTATAGCTGAAGCAAATAAACAATCTGAAATCATACGCGGTGAAGGCGATGCCAATGCTGCCAAAATTTACGCAGATGCTTTCGGAAGAGCTCCGGATTTTTATGAATTTCAAAAAGGACTTGAAGTTTTAAGTAAATCTTTACAAACAAATAGTCGTATCGTGCTCTCTCAAGATGACCCCGTGCTGGCTCCGCTTCAATCGAAATAACGAAGCATTTTATAATTACAATCACAAGTGAGAAAGTTATGTCACAATTTTTTAAAGATGCCTACGAGCGCATTAAGTATGCAACCGGAACAAAAACACAAGTAGAGATTGCTGAAGTTTTGGAAATTAGGCAGTCAAGCATTTCCGATGCCAAGCGCCGTGACTCCATTCCCGGCGACTGGTATATGAAACTTTTTGAAAAATTTGGCTTAAATCCGGATTGGATTAAACAAGGCGTTGGCCCCATGTATTTACGCACGGAGTCCGGCTACGAACCGCAAGATGGTCCAGAACTGGGTCTTGCCGAAAGTCCTGCATTGTATGGGGAGCCGGCCACAAAAAGCGTTATGCTGACTGTTCACGGCATGGCTTGTAGCTATGAAGACGGCGATGAGCTTCCCCTTCTGCCTCAAGTGGGTAAAATCTCGATGCCACTTTCCTTTGTCACGCCCGGAGTTATGGTTTTGCGCAACGAAAGTCCTTGTATGCAGCCACATATTGCGCGCGGAGCTTATTTTGGGGTAGATACCAATCTAAAAGTGCCCATATCCGGAATGATCTACGCTCTTTATTGGCCCCATGAAGGGCTTGCGGTACGCAGAGTATTTTTAGAAGACGATGATATCCATTATAGCTTGCGTTGTGACGCCGAAGGCTTTGCCCAATCACGTTTGGCAGCAAAAGTCCTTAATGCACGTATCCTTGGACGCGTGACATGGATATTACAACAAATATAAGCTTTTTCAGCTAAAAGGACTGCATAATGCCAGCTGTCAAAGCAAACGTAGTGCTTTTAAGCCATACGCCTGACCCCTTGTCGGTAATATATGCTGCTTGTCGGCAATGCTATCATCAAGGTTTCGTCGGTGATATGTGGAATTCACTCACTGAAGGAGACATCAGTGTTCAAAAGCAAGCCGAACTCATAGAGAAAATCGTTGCTTCGGGGCATGAAAGCCCCATTGAACACGTCTCCTTCAGCTTTGCCATTGAGGGCGTATCACGAGCTCTTTCGCATCAGCTGGTACGTCATCGCATCGCTTCCTTTTCACAACAAAGTCAACGCTATGTCAATGGTGCCGAATGTAATTATATTATTCCGCCGGCCATTGCCAAAGTCCCTGAGGCGCTGGCTCGCTTTGAAGCCTTTATGGCAGAAGTTGGCCAAGCCTACCAAGATATTCACACGCTTCTTTTGGAAAATGACCCACAAGCAAATGTGGCCAAAGCCAACGAAGATGCGCGCTTTGTCCTGCCTCAAGCAGCGGAAACTCGCATAGTGGTCAGCATGAACTGCCGAAGCCTCCTCAATTTTTTTGA
>CAYJJP010000242.1:0-3927 GCA_964370525.1 uncultured Desulfovibrionaceae bacterium
GCAGTTGGTGCTTTTTCAACCAACTACAGTGCGTTCAAAAAGTGCCAAATGCAAGGAAGGCGAAGCTTTTTACGAAGGGCGCGTATCCAGAAAACATACGTAACCGGAGTAAAAAGCGAGCCTGACGATGCAGTTGGTGCTTTTTCAACGCACTGATAAAGAAAGGCCTCTGCGTAAAACATTACACAGAGGCCATAAGTTCAACTAATAATAGCGGAAGTGAGGTATTTTCCGTATATTATTAGTTTGCACTAACGTTGAGATACCAATAGAGTTTCTCCGGCCTGTATTTTACTCGAAGTCTTTTTATTCATTTTTAACAACTGCTTAATGGTCAAGTTATATTTACCGGCAATGGACGTAGCCGTATCACCACGCTTAACAACATGTGTACGCTTGCGTGCTACTTGCGGCTTTTTCGAGGTGTTTTTCGAAACATTGGCAAGCTGCGCACCCCGCGGAATACTTATGCGTTGACCCAAGCGTAGCGTGCTATTCTTACTAATTTTATTAAAACGGGCTAAATCATTGGTACTTACATTATAACGCACAGCAATTCGAGAAAGACTATCTCCGCTCTTTACAATATGGGTTTGTGCTTGTAAGTTCCTTTTGTCCTTAGTCGAGCGTGAGGGTTGATTTACTCTTGGCGCAATATCAGCATAAGTCGGTGAGGCGACGGTGCTTTCGCGCGAATCGGCAAATCTTTGACCATTGGCATGCTGACTCACGGGCACATAGACATATGTTGATTTATTACGATGCGTTCTGTGCTTTTTATGTGCTGCATTTATTTTGCGAAACTCATCATAAGGCACGTTAACGGCGCGTGCCAGTTTGCGTAAATCTGTACCCGGTCTTACGCTCAAGCGCACATGTTGTGCCGGCCTGTTGTGATCCACATGGCTAAACCCAAGCGCCGTAAGATTACGCATGATTTTTGTCATGGCAAGCAAACGAGGTACATAAAGTATTGTTTCTGTACGAAGTTTGGTTTTGCCACTTAAACGATGGTTGCGCTCAAGCAAGGTAAAATAATCTTTTGCGCCGGTTGCTTTCATGGCACGTTGGATTTTGCCTTGACCTGCATTATAAGCAGCCGCTGCCAAGAGCCAATCGCCAAACATATTATGCAAGGTTCTAAAGTACTTGGCAGCTGCTTCTACGGACTCGTAAGGATCAAGACGTTCGTCTATGTATCTGTCCTGATGTAGGCCGTAATGCTTACCGGTATAAGGCATGAATTGCCATGTGCCGGCAGCACCTGCATGCGAGCGTGCTGTATGTAAATAGCCGCTTTCCACAAGAGCTAAGTAAGCTAGCTCTTCAGGCATGCCATTTTGGCGAAATATTTGACGTGCATGCCCTAAAAATGGCTCTGAGCGTTGTGCGAATTTTTCCATGGTGCTACGGCGCTCATTGAGGAAAAGGCTAAATTGTGTGGCAACGGCAGGCATGGCCTTGGACGGAAGATTCTTGTCAAGCTGACCTGTGCTATAAAGAATTTTTTTCTGTTCCGGTGTAAGCTGAACATTACCAATGGAAACCTTTTTTTGCGGTACATAGGCAGTTTTTTTACCGGCACAGCCATAAACTAAGAAAAGAATGCACATCATAACTATGAACAATCGTCCCTTATTCATTTCGGCGCAAGCCGTCTTGAGTATTTTCCATGAAGAACCATGTTCTTCTAATTTTAAGATATTACTTGACATAACTACCTCACTTCGGTTGCATACACATTAATACTTCATTACCTTTGGATTATCGCATGAAAACACACGAATCATCCCCAATGCTTGTGGGCATAAAGCCCGTTTTAGAATTACTTCAAAAGGCGCCTCATAAAGTGGATACGCTCTACCTTAAAAAAGGCCTTCGCAGTCAAGAAGCGCAGCATATGCTTGACCTTTGTCGCGCGCATGGCATTCGCTTTTCGCTTGTTGACAGCATTGCTTTACAGCGTCTTAGTCAAAGTCAACACCAAGGTGTTATCGCGCGTCTTGGTTCCGGCGCTCAGATCTCGCTTCCAATGCTTTTGCAAGAAGCATTAAATGCGCACATTCCACTCATTGTGGCGTTGGATCAAGTCCAAGATCCCGGCAATGTGGGTACTCTTGCTCGTACCCTGCACGCATTGGGCTGCGCCGGTCTTATTGTTCCAAAACATAACAGCGCCTATCTTGGAGACGGAGCAAGAAAAGCTGCTGCCGGTGCATTTGAATTTCTTCCTATTAGCCAAGTAACCAATTTGGGACATGCTCTTGATTCTGCCGAAGAAGAAGGATTTTCTATCATCGGTACCGGCATCCATGAAAGCACTCAACCTCTTAATGCCTTTACTGAATCTTTTCCTCTACCGGCGGTTCTTGTCCTTGGCAACGAGGGAAAGGGCATGCGCCCAAGTATTGCCAAGCGTTGCGGGCATATGGTGTCTATCCCCATGCACAATCAAGCAAACTCCCTTAATGTGGCGCAAGCAGGTGCTGTGCTTATTGGTCTTTTGGCGCGACAGTGTGCTCTTAAAAATTTATAGAGCGCGGGTTTTTGTTTATTTAGCCCGTATAACTCTGTTTTTCCGAAATGTTTTTTTGCCGCTAGATTTTTCCCGTTAGGGAAATGTAAATCTGATGTAACCATGGCAGAAAAAAAACTTTTGTGCAACCAAATGTCTAGATATTATGTAGTGTTAGCTTAGATTATTTTAGGAATATTTTGGGAGTATTTAGGGTGTTTTCTCAGTGAGCAAAACACCTTAAAAATTCTCTAGAGATTTTTTGGAGAGAAAAAAGGCGCAAAAAGACACAAAAAAAAGTTTAAAAAAAAATAAAAAAAAAATGCAACGACCATACACAGTCATTACATTTAAAGGTTCTATGGGGAATGTGTTATTTGTTTTTCAGAAATTCCAATTCTAAAGCATGGCAATGCAGCGTAAGATTTACAGTTCACTTCTTATCGTAAAGACCTTTGCCCTAAAAAACTACAATTAACGACAGCGGCGGCTTATAATCTTTTGCGTATATAGCCACTCATTACCAATCCGCCGGTCAAGGTTTGTGTGTGCATGTGTTCAAACTCTAGAGGTTGCATTAGTTCACCAAAAAGTGAAATTCCACCACCAAGAAGTATCGGGATGTGCGTAAGAGTGAGGCTGTCGATAAGATCTTTTTGCAAAAAACTTTGTATAAGACGTCCACCGTCAATATAAATATTTTCAAAGCCATGTTCTTGGGCTTTTTGCAAAACGTCTTCAATATTTTCGGAGCAAAGTGTAACCTTCTGAGCATACCCTTCGGGTAGACAGGCAAGGCTTTTGCTCATAACCCAAACCGGTATTGTGTATGGCCACTGTCCAAACGAATGCACCATTTCAAAAGTACGCCTCCCCATAATCATGGCATCCATACTGTGCATAAAAACCTGAAAAGGTGAGTCTTCACCACTTGGTTGAGGATACGCATTGAGCCATTCAACGCTATTTTGGGCATCTGCAATATAGCCGTCAAGACTTATGGCAACAAAAACATGATTAAGCATGAAAAACCTCTCTTTACTGTTATAAGACCTCTGCGCAATTCATTGCGCAAGGTCTTTGGAGCGTTGACGTTAGTCAATGCGACCGAAAATCAAGAATAGGCGGAGCTTTGCTTCGCCGTTAAGTGATTGATTTTCGTGTCTTTACCTCTGCACATTCATTTTTGGATTTATGTGTAAATATATATTTTATATTGGAAAGCTGTATTTGAAAATAATTATGCAGAGGTCTTGTTATACGGAACTGAAACTGCCGTTCCTTAATTGCACTATATAACAGTAAAATGCGCTTGTAAATAATAACTTTCTGTATTTTCATCTTTTTGTACATATGAAAATTAAAGAATGACTTTTGCAAACGACAGGAACCTAAAGTCTTGAGATTTAAAT
>CAYJJP010000243.1:0-3925 GCA_964370525.1 uncultured Desulfovibrionaceae bacterium
GAGCCGCTGTATATTCGTCCGTGTGACGCTGTGGAAAATCTTCCGCACATCGCCGAAAAGCAAGGCATTACAGCCGAAGCCGCCAATGCACGCTTACAAGAATTACTGAATAAAGGTCTTGTTATTCAGCAATAAAAGTTTTTGTTCTTGTGTAATTCCCATATATAGCAAAGAATAAGCCCCTTGCATAAGTAGTTATGTAAGGGGCTTATTCCATTACTAAATAAAAAGCGACTCAGTTTTTATGTAGTAATGGAATATATAGCTTGCACCTAAGTTGTGGATTACTTAAGAGCTTCTTTTAATTGCTTTCCGGGAGTAAACTTAGCCACTTTGCTTGCCGGAATATCAATTTCTTCACCGGTGCGAGGGTTGCGGCCTTTACGCGCAGCACGTTCGGAAACTTTAAATGTGCCAAAGCCTGTGAAAGTCACAGATTCACCGGCAACCAAAGCGTCGCGCAAGCAAGTTACTACAGCATCAAGTGCGCCTTCGGCCATTGTTTTTGTAGGAAGGCCTGCTGTAGAGTAAATTTTTTCAATTAATTCAGCTTTTGTCATGTTTTTCTCCAAAATTGAGGGTACAAGGTTTATAAAAAAGTTCCAAAAGTCTACAGTAGACTTGAGGAATTTGTGTAAAATAAATTTTTGGGTGTTTAGCCTAAAACTTTTTCTATAATGTCAAGAGCTTGTTTTGCAAGTTCTTCATTTGCTTGACTGCCCATATGTCCTATGCGGAAAACCTTATCCTGCATGGGGCCAAAAGAGGAACCAACAGCAAGACCTCTTTGGAGCAAAGCTTTGTTCCAAGTGTCCCATGTGAAACCATCTGGGATATAAGCAGCAGTAACCGTTGGCGATTGTTTTGCATATGTTGCAGGCCATAGTTTAATTCCTAGCCTTAGTAGCCTTTGACGGCAATAATCTGCCGCTGTGCTGTGCCGAGTATAGACTGACGGTAAGGTCTCTTGAAAAATAGCGTTCAAAGAGGCATGAAGTGCTGCCACTCCGGCCATATAAGGTGTATAAGGGCAAAGAGTTGCTTCAAGCACACGTCGCCAAGGTAAAATGGCATCATAGCCGGCATAGTTAACTTTTTCTGCCTTTTCCCAAGCAGCTGCGCTAATGCCCATAATACTGATATTGGGCGGAGCTGAAAAACATTTCTGTGATCCGCCAAGCAAAATGTCAATGCTATTTCTGTCCATGCTTACCGGTGTACCACCAAGGCTTGATACCGCATCAACATAGAGTAGGGGAACAGCATGCTCTCTTTTTAATGTGCCTAATTGCTCCAAGGGATTCAAAGTTCCGGAAGGCGTTTCGCAGTGAACAACTGTTATCATTTCAGGTTTATGTTCAATGATGGCCTTTTCTATGCTTTCCATGGCAGCATTTGTGGATATGGTTTCTCCATAGGGGAATGAAACAAAACGAACATCACAGCCAAGGCCGGCAGCCATTTGCCCTATGCCATGCCCGAAAACACCGGTGTCAATGGCAAGAACCTTATCTCCTGGTAAAAGACAACTTTTAAGCCCTGCCCATAGTGCCAGCATTCCTTCTCCGGTCATGGTGATGACGCTTTCTTTTGTACCCATAACTCTGGCTAAAAGACAATTGGTTGTTTCATACAAGGGAATGAAATCTTCTTCAATGGTGCTAAAGTCACGCCCCAATACTTCACGCACATGAGTTGGCACTTGCGTTGGGCCGGGTATCATAGGGATTGGAGTATAATACATAAATTAGTTTCCTCTAAAGCAACATGGACGGGAGTATATACAAATCCTGTTATATGTCCATATGCTCAACTATAGAATTTTGAAGTTTTTTTTCTAAAAATAGCGAACCAACTCGTGCAAATCGCTCAGCATCGTCAGTTGTAAGAAATTGACATTGACCTTTATTATTATCACGTAAAAAATTTTGCGCTTCCAAAGCATGGCGCACAGCTTCGGCTGTGGTGGCTGCTGAGTCTACCAGCGTAACGTTTCTTCCAAGAACTCGAGCCAGTGCAAGGCGCAAGGGTGGAAAGTGTGTACAGCCCAACAATAAAGTGTCAGGGCGTTCATTGGGCGGCGAAGTTATAAAAATATGCTCTAAATAGCGTTTTGCCACTTGCTCAACAATATCCCCTTGCATCCAGCCTTCTTCAGCCAAGTGCACAAAAAGTGTGCAGGCTTTTGCCGTTATGCGTATGTTTGGGTTCAGCACGTTAATAGCCTGATTGTAAGCTTTACCGTTAATGGTTCCCTCAGTGGCAATAACGGCAATATGCTCATTTTTTGTGGCATTTACTGCCGCCTGTGCACCAGGCTCTATAACTCCAAGCACAGGTAGAGGCGCAAAGGCTTCTCGTAAAATCGGTAAGGCTGCTGCAGTAGCTGTATTACACGCAATAACGAGCATTTTTATGCCACGTTCCACAAGTTTTGCCGCCGCTTGTAGCGCATAATTGGCCACAGTTTCCTTGCTCTTGGTGCCATAGGGAAGGCGCGCAGTATCGCCAAGATAGAGCAAGTCCTCGGCGGGCAACGTTTCATGAATGGCTTTAAGTACGGTTAATCCGCCAACGCCGGAATCAAAAATTCCTATGGGTAAATGTAGAGAATCTATATGTGACATGTGTTGTCTTCCAAAAGTTCATAGCTTGCGCTGGTGATTGGCGCTCGCAAAGTTTCAAGCACCCGTTCAAGCAATATACCGTGGCAACGAGGTTCGCTATGTCCGAAGGTAGCGCGTATGCCAACGCTTACAAATTGTACAGCTCTGTCCATGGCAAGTGGCAAAGAGTCACCAAGCAATAGAGAGCCGGTAAGTACGGAGGCAAATGTGTCGCCGGTACCCGGATAAAAAGCAGGAATATAAGGGCAATCCACTCGCCAAAAACGTTTCTGCTCGCGATCATACGCAACGACGGAGCTGTAATTTGGACGCGTATTGATAGCCGCTGATGTTATAATGGCAATGCGTGGCCCAAGATCGGTGAGTCGTTGCAAACGTTGTTTAACTTCCTGTATTGATATATATTCTGTATATTCTTCATCCAAGAGCCAACAAACTTCTGAGTGGTTGGGGGTGATGCAATCGGCATGCATGACGAGCTTGCGCATCCTTGCCACCATTTCCTTGGTCATGGTAGGGTCAAGTTTACCATTGTCCCCAAGGACAGGGTCTATTACCGCTATGCCGTCGGCCGTTTTGCAATGGGCAATGGTTTCTTCTACCACTTCCATTTGCTCCGGCGAGCCCAAAAAACCTGAATAAACAGCGTCAAAGTGTAAGTCAAGCTTGCGCCAATGCGTAAGAAATTTTCGCATTTCACCGGCTAAGTCACAAAAAGAAAAATCTGTAAATTCAGTGGTATGAGTTGACAAGACAGCGGTTGGCATGGGGCAGACTTGTATGCCCATGACCGATAAAATGGGAATGACCACAGTCAAGGACGTGCGACCAAAGCCGGATAAGTCATGTATAGCACATACTTTAGGCACAGGAGAACGAAACATGTAGTAAGTCCTTTAATTAAATATGTTATACTTAAATAAATTATTTGTTGTTATCTAGAAAAAAGCTATGTTCGGCAGCGGGAAATTGACCGTTGCAAACATCCTGTGCATAGGCTTCGATGGCCTTTTGGATTGTGCTATTTATATCTGCGTACTTTTTGACAAAATTTGGTGTGTGCGCACAGTTGTAACCCAGCATGTCGTGAAAAACAAGAACCTGCCCGTCACAGGCTGCACCGGCGCCGATACCGATAGTGGGTATGGCTAGCTCATTGGTTATTGATTCGGCAACTTCCTGAGGAATGCATTCAAGTACAATGCTAAAGCAGCCGGCTTCTTGCAGTGCCAAGGCGGCGTTTAAAATATATTCAGCCTGTTCAGGACTTTTTCCCTGAACTTTATAGCCGCCAAGGG
>CAYJJP010000244.1:0-3921 GCA_964370525.1 uncultured Desulfovibrionaceae bacterium
ATTGGCAACCTCTAAAGGTGTTCAGAAGCTGATTGATGATATTTCTTTGCCATTTGGGGTGAAGGTGTAGTTCTATTTCGTCTATGATGACAATGCCTTTTCCGTTTAGCGGATTGTCGCTGTGTGGATTAGCAATGGCAAGACGGCGGGCGATATCTGCCACGAGGAGGAGATAACCTTTTTCACCGTCGGAGAGTTGGTTGAAGTAAAGTTTTTGCTCTAGTTTTTCCAAAAAAAATGTTTCAAAATTTCCATCATAAGAAAACTTTGTAAAACCAAGACAAGATAACATAGCGTTTCGTATTACTTGCAGTTGCGGGTCGATATATTGTAAATTTTCCTCTCGTACTTTAGTTTGATTTTCTAAATTTTCCTTAATTTTAAACCATTCAAAGAAAGTTTCAAAACGCGAAATTGCAATTGCGTCGTCAAAACAAGCATTACAATTTTTAAAGTTTATTTTATTATTTTTTCCTTTATTAAGAGGAAGATTTGTATCTCGTGAAGCACTGTAGCTGACAAAAATAGGAATATTATCATGTTCATATAGACAATGATGTTCTATCTCTCGGATATATTTAATGATGCTCACTCCATTTTGTACTTCAGTAGGGAAGTCATTGAATGCTATAGTTGCTAATTTCCCGTTGATAATGCTTGGCTCAGCCTGAACTCCCCAATAAATATTTGTATTGTCATATAGAGAAGTATATATGTCAGAATATCCAGAATTATTGTATATATCTGTATATTCGAGTTTATTTCGTACACTAGGATTGCTACCTAATTTTTTCACTATTATCCCAATATTCATATTTATAGCTGCAAGAATAGAACTTTTCCCAGCACCATTATTGCCTAAAAAAACATTTAAGCGTGGGTGCAGGTCAAGGGACAACTTTTTAAAACCACGAAAGTTTTCAAGTTGTAGTGTTCGCATATATAGAGTAGGTGTCATGATATTCTCGTAATTATGGTTTCGTATACTAATTACATAGTGGATATTAATACATTTTATTTATGTTTTCAGCGACTTTTACTATAGATTTACTTAGCTCAAGGAGTCTTAATCTTACTGAATTAGTGTTTAGCAGTGATATTTGCATGGTAATTTGTGATTCAGCAAGGCTTAATATGTTTATATTATAAAAATTGCTCATTATTTTTAGTCTTTTAATGACATAGTCAAGCTGCATATCAAATACTTCTTGAGGGAGTTCGTCGCCTAAGAAGTTTATAGCATTGCTACCTGTGTAAAATTTATTTCTACCTCCAGAAACGATAGAATTTATTTCTGTAGATAAGCTGAGTAGTTCGTCGATTATTTTGTATTTATTATTCATTGTCTTTGCCTTTATCTTTGGTTGAAGCGAGTGTCTCTTTTCTATCATTTAATAATTCAGAGATAGCGGCGCTAAATTTTTCACGTACAAGTTTAATATCGTCATAATTTATAATTTCTTTTTTATTTTTATTTTTTTCTGATACATTGTTTTCTTGTGTTATGTTAAGTGTAATATTATCGGTAATCTTTTCTGTTTCATTGAGTTTTCGTTTAATTTTATCATCATAATTTTCGTCCATATCTATGGATTCAATACCAAAAATATTTATTTTTAAAATTGATAAGAGTATTAGGAGTATCCAAAAAATAAATATTATATTATTCCCATCAAAATTATTGAAAAACTCCATTCTGGTGCAGTCACTCCAGTTTATAACCACATATGTGGTTGAAACCCAAAGAGTGACGAAATAATTTATATGTCGTTGGTTATATTCTTTTAGTCCAATACAATTTTTTGCATTAAATACCAATACCATACAGACAAGTATGATAAAAAGAAAACCAAGCGTGTAGAGTATATATTCTCCAAAGTTATTAGGGATAGGCATCATTCATTTTCCAAAATTTTTTTCAAAAGGTCAAGGGCGTGGCCGTCCTCAGGATTATTTGTCCCCAGCTCGCCGCGAAAAGCACGAGCGAGGATGGCTTTTTTCATATGTTCTATATGTTCAAGGCTGTGCTGTATATGCGCCTTTGCTTCTTCCTCTTTTTGTAGCTGTGCGTCGAGGATGCGCACAATTTCTTCCTGTTCTGGTATGATGGGGACTTTTATTGTCATTTGCTTTACAAATGTAACGCTCACATTTCCCTGATTTACCCCACCAGTTTCATTACTAAAAAATACATCTCTAAATATTTCAGAGCGTAACACAAAGAGTAGGTATTTTGTATTTATTGATTTTGGGGTAAGAGATATAATACGCTGATTTAGGAGAAGATCTTCTTCTCCTTCAAATAGTATAGCATTGCCGTAATCACGTTTATATTTTGTTCCGGTTAAAGTAAGAAGTATTTCACCTTTTTTAATAAGGCTTTTTTGAAATATTTTATCGTCAACATCAGATTTTTGAAAGAAAACTGGATTTCTCGTTAAATCTAAAACAGCGTTATATAAATTTCCCATTCGTAATACTTGTATACCAGTATTACAGTATTTTTTGCTATCAAATGGATGCCCAGATTTAAAATCGCAAATATCGTTTAGCTTTCTCTCCTCCCAACTTTCCATGCTCACGCCATGCTTTTCACGCCATGTCTTGGTCAGCTCGCCCGTGAAGGCTTGATGTAAAAGGGCAGATTTTCTTGATTCAAAGCTTATAAGAGCTTCTTCTAACAGTTCTTTGGCGGTATCCAATTTGGCAAAAAGGCTTTCTATACGCTGTACTATGCGTTCTTGCTCTGCCAGTGGGGGGAGGGGGATTTTGGTTTCTCGAATGTCTCTCAAGTGTAAATTAGGAACCCCGATGCCTGTTAAGTTTTGATTAAATTGTTCTTTTGAACATGGGCTATTTATAAGTCGAAATAAATAATTTGGAGAAACACATAAGGTTTGTGGGCGTACAAGAGCTATCGTAACGTATATGCTAAATTCTCTATCATCTTTAACTAAGGCAGCTACGCCAGTTGTTCCATTTTTTGCAAGTAGTATATCGTTATTTTTTGGAGCTACCCTTTTATAAAGCTCTTGATGAAGCTCTTTTGTAATGTATTTAATATTATTCCAGTTGATATGTTCACTTGTAATGTCTTTGGCTGAAACAAACGGCATGCCGTTAGTAATATCTGAGTATTTTGGTGTTTGATGTGTACCGTCTGTTATTTTTGTGGTACACACACTTTCCAACCTCATCCACACCCAATTCTCAGGCACAGCATAAGGCTGCTCCCTGTCGGCCACCAGTGCGCTTTGTAATTTTTCCTCTAAGGTGAGCTCTTTTTTTGCTTTCTTCGCCATTAAGAAGCTCCCTTAAGGCTTTTCAGCTCTTGCATGACGCTCTTGATAAGGTCTGTGGCGTGTTCCAATTTCTCAAGCACGTTTTCTGCGCTTTCAATGGGGTCGAGCAAATCTTCATAATCCACCATGGAATCATCACGGATAAGCCCAAGGTCTAAGCTGTCTTTTTTGGCGGTTATGTCTTCACGGCTAAAAACATTCCAGCGCTCATCTGTAATGCTTTTTCTATCCTCAGCGGTATAGGCGGTGATGAAATCTGCAAAATGCGCCTTGGTGAGCGGTGTGGTTTTACCAAAAGAAGGCATATTGGTGCGCATATCGTAGAAATATATTTCCTTGGTATTGCCTTCATCTTTTTTACCACGGGTGAAAAAGAGCACATTGGTTTTCACACCTTGCGCATAGAAAATACCTGTGGGCAAGCGTAAGACCGTATGCAAATTACATTTGTCCATGAGGTCACGGCGAATTTTAGTACCGTCGCCATCGGCAAAAAGTACGTTATCCGGTAACACCACGGCGGCACGGGCTGTACCGCTCTTTTTGAGGCTGCGGTAAATATGTTGTAAGAAATTGAGCTGTTTATTGGACGTTAGGTAGGTGAGGTCATCTCTGTTGG
>CAYJJP010000245.1:0-3906 GCA_964370525.1 uncultured Desulfovibrionaceae bacterium
CTTATCCTACGATAAAGAATTATTCTTCAAGTGCTTCTTGGAATCTGGCGCGTAGGTTTTCAAGCTTTGTGCGTGCGTCATTGATTTCTGTGGCACGGTCGCGGTCTTTTTGGACGACTTCGGCGGGAGCTCGTTCTACGTAGCTTTCGTTGGAAAGCTTTTTGACTATACCATCGAGATCTTTGTCCATTTTAGCAATTTCTTTATCAAGACGGATAAGTTCGCCGTGCAGGTCGACAGAACCTGAAAGCGGTATAATTATCTGGCAACCTTGTACAATTTGCGATGCTGATGCTTTAGGCGCTTCTGCTGTGCTTTTAATGTTCAATTCTTCGAGTCGAGCTAGGCTGCAAATCATATCCTTGGCGGCGTGCAAAATGTCTTCTTGGTCGGACTTTTCGGCCTTCATGAGGACTTTTATGCGTAAAGAAGGCGCAATGTTAAGCTCAGCGCGTATGGTGCGCACTGCAACGATGACTTCTTGTATGAATTCCATGTCCTTGGCTTGTTCCGGCTTTATGCACTGGGTGCGAGCGGTTGGATAGGGTTCAAGAGCGATATCGTGGGAAGTACCGGGTAGTGCTTGCCAAATTTGCGCACTGACAAAGGGGATGAGCGGATGTAATAAAAGCAGGGTTTCGCTGAGCACTGTCCAGAGTACGAAGCAGGCTTCGGCTTTGCGTGCAGGTTCTGCGGTATCATGCATATCGGCCTTGATAAGCTCAAGATACCAGTCACAAAACTCATTCCATAGGAATTTATATGCACCTTGGGCGGCATCGTTGAAGCGATAGTCGCTGAGGGATTTTTCCATATCTTGTTTTGCTTTTTCAAGGCGATGCAATATCCAAACATGGTGCAGGGCTTTAACTTCTTCAAGCTTGATGGCCGGCGGTGCTTCTTGTGAGTCTTTTGTTAGATGCATGAGGGCAAAGCGTGCGGCATTCCATAGCTTATTGATAAAATGCCTGTAACCTTCGATGCGATCTTCGGCAAGGCGAACGTCGCTGCCCATGGTTGTGGATGATGCAAGGGTGAAGCGCATGGCATCGCAGCCAAATTTATCTATTATTTCTAAGGGATTTATGGAATTTCCAAGGGATTTTGACATTTTGCGCCCTTGAGAATCGCGCACAAGACCGTGTAAGAACACATGCTTGAAGGGAACTTCATCCATAAAGTGCAATCCCATCATCATCATGCGAGCGACCCAAAAGAACAAAATATCTGTGCCGGTTACCAGTACCGATGTTGGATAGAATGTTTCGAGTTCCTTTGTTTTTTCAGGCCAGCCAAGGGTAGAAAATGGCCACAGTGCCGAGGAAAACCATGTGTCGAGCACGTCTTCATCTTGGAAAACATTTTTGCTCTTACACTTGGTGCATTCGGTTATATCTTCGGTACTTACCATAAGTTCTTCGCAGTCGGCACATGTCCAAGCCGGAATGCGATGACCCCACCAAATTTGACGGCTAATGCACCAATCACGAATGCCATCAAGCCAGTTATAGTAAGTTTTTAGGCTGTTTTTGGGTAAAATCTCCGTGAGTTTTGGCACAGCGGCTCGAGCACGCGGGGCAAGCTTTGAGGCTGCCACAAACCACTGGGTAGAAACATGTGGTTCTACAACGGTATGGCAGCGATAGCATTCGCCTACGGCGTGTTCGATTTCTTCTACCAGCACAAGGTCACCGGCATTTTTTATGTCAGCCACAATTTTTTCACGGCATTGTTTTTTGCGCATACCGGCATATGGTCCGGCTACTTCCTTCATAATACCCATATCGTCAATGGCTTGGATAAATTCAAGACCGTGCTTTTGTCCAAGTGCCCAGTCATTATGGTCGTGCGATGGGGTAACCTTGAGCGCACCGGTGCCAAATTCTTTATCTACATAATTATCGGCAATGATGGGGATTTCTCTGTTAATGATGGGGACATAGGCTTTTTTGCCCACGAGATGCGCATAGCGTTCATCTTCGGGATGTACGCAAATGGCAGTATCACCAAGGATGGTTTCCGGGCGTGTGGTGGCAATGGTTATGCTCATATTTTCTGCATCTACAATATGATAGCGAATGTGCCACAAATTTCCTTTGTGATTGTTGTGCTCAACTTCATCGTCGGCTAAGGCCGTATGGCAGCGAGAGCACCAATTGATGATGTAATCACCCTTATAAATAAAATCTTGATTATATAAATCCACAAAAACTTTGCGCACAGCTTTGGATAAACCTTCATCCATGGTGAAGCGCAAGCGGCTCCAGTCTACAGAAGCGCCAAGCTTGCGAATTTGATTAAGAATAGTATTGCCATATTCTTCTCGCCATTGCCATACTTTTTCTATGAAAGCCTCACGACCAAGGTCACTGCGCTTAAGGTTGTCCTTGGCAAGGGCACGTTCCACCACGTTTTGCGTGGCGATGCCGGCGTGATCTGTGCCGGGTATCCACAATACTTTTTTACCTTTTTGCCGTGCATGTCTGCATAATGTATCGATAAGTGTTAGATTTAAGGCATGTCCTATATGCAAAACACCTGTGACGTTGGGCGGCGGTATGACTATGCAAAATGGCTCGCCGGCAGGTTCTGAGTCAGAAAGCTCAGCGGTAAATGTTGCATGTTGTTCCCAATATTCACACCAATACGCTTCTACGGCGTGCGGTTCATAGCCCTTGGGCAAAGCGTTATCTGCCATCTTGATTTCTCCACAAAAGGTGACATACTATACCTACAGGAGGCGTACATGCACCGTTCAATTTATTTTCTTTGGGATGCGTCACACATATGGGGGCTCATGGCCCTGCATACTCTCCAAGGCATGGGAGTACCGCATCGCATCGTTACTTGTAATGAGATAACCCACGGAGTGCTTTTAGGCAAGCCATCACTTTTACTTGTTCCCGGAGGTACAGCAAGCCTTAAATATCAATATCTTGGCGATAAAGGAGTGCAGGCAATACAAGAATATGTCAGCGCCGGCGGCAATTATTTAGGATTTTGTGGTGGAGCAGGGCTTGGTCTTACTCATGATCATGGACTTGCGCTGTGTCCTTGGAAGCGCGCAACGTATGCCGACCGCACGCAGCACCTTGTTTCCGGGCATGTGCGTGTAAAAATTAACAAACATGCTTTAAGTCCGACAACTTCCAGCTTATCTGTGCCCATTTGGTGGCCGGGACGTTTTGCCCCTCAAATAGATGAAAACATTACGGTACTTGCCAGCTATACGGCTCCGGGTCACGATTTATATTTTGGCGATATTGACCTTGCAACGCTTCCACCAAAAACGCTTGATGTGTGGCAAGATGTTTATGGCGTTAATATGCGCACAGATTTTTTATTTGATAAACCTTGCATTGTTAGCGGTAATTACGGCAAAGGACGCTATGTTTTATCCTATTCACACCTAGAAACGCCAAATTCGCCCGAGGCCAATGCGTGGTTTGCCATGCTCTTACACGAGCTTGGCGAACAAAAGCCCAAACAAAGCATAAGCCCAGAGTGGCAAATAGAAAATCTTCCCACCCGCTGGCCACTTAATGCCGATACAGCTTTACTTTTTGCGGCGCGTGACGGCGTAAAAAAACTATTAGCACTTGGCAAAGAACATCACTTACTTTTTCGCCGTACACCGTGGTTGTATGGCTGGAGAACCGGCATACCCGGCGGCTCCCTTAATAACCTCTACACATCGCTCTGCACCATATTACGCCACAAGCCCACAGAAGAAGCTTTGACTTTTTGGCAAGAGCATAAGCATGATTTGGGCAAATATCTTCCTTGTTTCTTACAAGGCGTAGAAAGCTATTTATTGGCAGAACGCCTCGCCACCACTCTTGCCGTACCCATGCCCAAAGCTATTGACCGGCAGCTGCTAAGAGAACAACAAAAAACGCTGTTTGG
>CAYJJP010000246.1:0-3902 GCA_964370525.1 uncultured Desulfovibrionaceae bacterium
TTTTCTTGCGCACGAATTCTTCCGGTGGCGGTGTAGCCATCCATAATAGGCATTTGAATATCCATAAGCACAATGTCATAATCACAATCCACAAGTTTATTCAAGGCCTCTTGTCCGTTTTCAGCTATATCTAAAGAGTAGCCCATAGATTGTAAAATTTCCGACGCAACCAACTGATTAATCTCATTATCTTCTACAAGTAGAATGTGACCGCCATGACTTTGACTAGTATTGCTAACGTCTTCAACATCAAACTCTTGCTCACAAGCATGTACACTATGCAAAACCAAGGGAAACTTAGCGGTACAATAAAACGAAGAACCGTGACTATATTTACTTTCTACCCAAATTTCACCGCCCATCATGGTAATTATGCTTTTTGAAATGGCTAGACCAAGTCCTGTGCCACCATATTTGCGCGTAATGGTATTATCTGCTTGAGTAAAAGCAGAAAACAACGTTTTAATTTGTTCCGGCTGTAAGCCAATACCTGTGTCATGTACAGAAAATTTGCACTGTAATTCATTGTCAACAATGACGCTTTGTATCTCTAAAGACACGCTTCCTTCGTCAGTAAACTTAATGGCATTACTTAAAAAATTCAAAACAATTTGCTTGAGGCGTACCGGATCACCGAGTATGGAAACATGTGCAAACTCACCCTCATATATCTTAAATTCAATATTTTTTTTCACAGCAAGATGGCCAATAAGACTTTCCATTTGCACAATAACATCATGCAAGGTAAAGGGAATATGTTCCATATCCAGCTTGCCTGCTTCAATTTTTGAAAAATCCAAAATATCATTAATAATACGCAAGAGCTCGGTAGCGGAAAACAAAGCCTTGTGCACATAATTTGTTTGCACACCATCAAGTGTAGACCGCTCCATCAATCGTAAAAGCCCTATGATTCCATTCATGGGCGTGCGTATTTCATGGCTCATATTGGCAAGAAATTCACTCTTGGCCTTGGTGCTTTGTTCTGCCACTTCTCTGGCGGCATAAACTTCTTTAAGCATGCTTTTTAATTCACGTAAATCACGTAAATAACCCACAGCAATATCTTCACCATTAAATTTTGTATGTATCAGCATAATTTCAACAGGCAAGGACTCACCACATGATCTTTGATGCATCCATTCAAAAATATAAGAACCTTTTTCAAATGCTTTGCCGATGACTTCTCGTACTTTGTCTTCTGTAATCTTGCCGTCAGGTTGTAGATGTGGCGAAAAAGCTTGATAGTTCTGCAAAATCTCTTCTTTATTTGTGGCGCCAAAAAGTTTTATAGCTTCAAAATTACAATCAAAAAGTTCACAATCCTTATTCCAAAAGGTAACCGCCAAAGGCATTGTGTCAAGAATAACCTGTCTTGTTTCTGTAGCATCAAAAGCTTCTTGCTGACTTGCCTTAAGCTCTCTTAAATCTCGTTTATATGAAACAAGTATATCTTCTCCGCGAAATTTTTTGCGAATAAGCGTTACTTCGCAAGGGATAGGCTCTCCATCTAGCGTTTGGTGCAACCATTCAAATTGGCAATAACCGGTAGCAAAAGCAGTTTGAAGTTTTTCTAAAGTCTTATCTGCAGAAGACATGCCATCCGGTTGATATTCTGGTGAAAGCTTATGAAATATATCCCAATATTTATCAAAACTTTCAAGCCCAAAAAGTTCCAAAATAGCTTTATTACAAGCTATATTTTCATAGTTTTTGCTCCATATGCTGGCACCAAGCGACATGGTATCGAGCATGATTTGCACATATTCAGCAGCCTCGGCGGCCTGTTGCTGACTTGCCTTAAGCTCCCGTAAATCCTTGGTATAACCAACAACAATATCTTCGCCGCGATAGCTTTTTCGGATAAGCGTAATTTCACAAGGAATAGGCTCTCCGTTAAGTTTTTGATGCATCCATTCAAATTGGCACTGCCCGGTTTCAAACGCAATTTTAATTTTTTCTAAGGTTTTTTGGTCTGAACGCTTGCCATCTGGTTGATATTCGGGGGAAAGTTGAGGAAAATATTCTAAGTATTCTTCTGGGCTTTCTAGATCGAAAAGATTCGCTGCGGCTTTGTTGGACGCAAGATTTTCATAATTTCTGTTCCATATATTAGCCCCAAGCGACATGGTATCGAGCATGATTTGCACATATTCAGCAGCCTCGGCGGCCTGTTGCTGACTTGCCTTAAGCTCCCGTAAATCCTTGGTATAACCAACAACAATATCTTCGCCGCGATAGCTTTTTCGGATAAGCGTAATTTCACAAGGAATAGGCTCTCCGTTAAGTTTTTGATGCATCCATTCAAATTGGCACTGCCCGGTTTCAAACGCAATTTTAATTTTTTCTAAGGTTTTTTGGTCTGAACGCTTGCCATCCGGTTGATATTCGGGGGAAAGTTGATGGAAACACTTTAAGTACTCTTCAGGGGATTCAAGGTCAAAAAGATCCGCTGCGGCTTTATTGGACGCAATATTTTCATAGCTTTTATTACATATATTAGCCCCAATCGACATGGTATCAAGCATGATTTGCACATATTCAGCAGCCTCGGCAGCTTGTTTTTGACTTGCTTTAAGCTCCCGCAAGTCGCGTGTATAACCAACAAGAACATCTTCGCCACGATAAATTCTACGAAAAAGTGTTATCTCACAAGGTACAAACTCACCATCAAGCTTTCGATGCATCCATTCAAATTTTTTATAGCCTACACTAAAAGCTTCTTGCATGTACTCTTCAACGCAATCATCAGTAAGGCGCCCATTTGGCTGATAATCAGGGCACAAGTTATGTATATTTTGTATATACGCCTCTTTACTGGGTAAATCAAAAAGACGTGCTGCTTCAAGACTAACGTCTTTTAAAGTTCCATCATGACGCCACACTTGCGCAATCAAGGGCATGGTATCTAACATAAGTTGCATACCATGCTGCGCTTCATTCAGTTCATTAACTTTTTGCGCCAAATCTTTTTCTAAGTTTTTTTGCGTCGTAATATTAACAATAACACTTGCACTTCCTTTGTCTCCTGTGTGAGGAACAGTAAAGCCTTGGGACAAAAAAAGCGTTGAAATGTCTTTATTTTTTTTCCTGTTATAATACACTCTCTCGCAGCTCATTTCGGACTGATTTTGAGCTAACGCTAAAGCATCTTGATGATACTTTTCTTGTTCTTCACGAGAAAAATAATCCAAGTCAAATAGGGTTTTATTTAAGACATCTTCACGTTTTACTTTGAAAAAGTTCTCATACGCACGATTAACAAAATACATGGCACCATTTTCATCTTTCGAAAAAATAGGCACCGGAATACTGTCCACAAGCGATTCCATAAAATACAATTTCTTTCGAGCTGCTTCTAATTCCGCCAATAAATTGTTATGTTCATCAACACTTACAACATTTTTCAAAATAATAGACTCTTTCATAAAATTATTAATTCTGTTAAAAATAAGCTTAAATAAAGGTTACTTTATCTTGCACAACAGGAAACATATAACAACAACCTGTGCAAACAAGCTGTAAACGTAATGTATAGCAGCTTTTTACCTCGTATACATACTAATATTAACCTACTTTGAGCTTTCTGTAAACAAGTGTACAATGTCAATTAAAAATTTTAAAAAAATGTGGCTATTGCCTTCACGGCATTCTGACTGTATTAATAGTAATTAATAGTAATAGTAGGTTTTATGCTTTTTTCTTTTATTACTTTTGTGCGCTTTTGGCGTCTTCATCTTTTTCCTGCTCGCAAGGAAAAATCTTACAAGCCGCTCAAAATCGCACAAAAACCAACACCCGTACCTTTTGAAAATCTGCTGGTGCAGATTGTCAAAAGCCCGGCCTGCGACTAAATAGTCGATGCTGAAAAACGCATTTTCATGCATTTTTCAGAAAGGCAC
>CAYJJP010000247.1:0-3893 GCA_964370525.1 uncultured Desulfovibrionaceae bacterium
ACCCCTTTTTGGCGCTAGCAAAAGGGGTCTCCCTCCCCCCACATAAAATAAAAAATCATAAAAAATCGTAAAAAAATCATAAAAAATCATAAAATCAAAAAAGTTTTGGGGAAAGATTATTTAGGTCTTTCCCCAAAACAGTTATTAAGCGTTGCTTATTGGTTAATGTTGAGAGTTATCGTTGTCTTTATCGCATTCTCCATCTTTTTTGCAAGGGTAGAGTACAAAGAGCCAAAAGGCGGTAAATGCCGGTAGAGTTACAAACATCAGCCCGTAAGCCCAAGTTTTGGTAAAGAGAAAATACTCATAGAATGTTGAAAAGGAACTTGCTGCCATGGGTCACCTCCTAGTGAGAATCCTTAAAGTCGGGATGTTCATAAAGCACGGGCATGTGATAAACCACAAAGCGATAGGCCGTTATGATGAGCGTAACCACGAAAATAGACACGCAAATTTCGCCAAGGCTTGGGAAGTAGCGGTCTTCGAGCGGCAGTTCATAGTTGAAGGCTATCAAGCTGATATTAAAGCGATTGAGCACAATACCAAGCACGGCATTAATGGAGCCGATGCGGCAGAGGCGTAGGTTGCGTTCGCGTGCGCCCTTGGCGTAGATAAGTGCCGGCATGAGTACGAAGAAGAGCATTTCTACCATCCACCAGTAACCGTAGGGTGTGAGGAGGTATTTGAAGTTTGCTTGTACTGCCATATCAATAAACTTCAGCATGAAGTATGAGAAGAGTATGAATGATGCTGCACGGGCAAAGCCGCAGGTTACTAGGTCAGCTTCACGCAAATGTGTTGCGTCCATGTAGTCGTGTACGCCTTTATGAGCGAGCATACCTTCGAAGATGACCATGGAGGCCCCGGCTACCATGGAGGACACAAAGAAGAACATGGGCATAAAGGGTGAGTACCAAAGGGGGTGTAGCTTCCCGGGTGCAATGAGAAAGAGTGCCGCCAGTGACGACTGGTGTAGGGTTGATAGACAGACACCAAAAATGGTGAGTATGATAGTTGCACGGATAATTTGCTTACGCCATGTGAGTAAGAAGGGGAATTTGCCGCCGAGCCATTCGAGTGGAGCTACGGAAAATTCGATCATTAACACGGTTACATAGGTTGCCACACACAGACCAACTTCAAAGAGCACGGACGTTGTGCCGGCGTAGAAGAACATGTAGGGCAAGCGTAGGGGATGTCCAAGGTCATAGAGTAGTGCAACTACAACAAAGCTGTAGCCGAGGAAGGCCGTGGTGACGGCCGGGCGCACGGCGGCGTGGTAGTCTTTTATTCCGAGGATATACACGGCAACGGTGGTGAAATAGCCACCGGCAGCGAGGGCAACGCCGCACATGAGGTCAAAGCCAATCCAAATGCCCCAAGGGTAGTTGTCATCAAGGTTGGTGACAGAGCCGATGCCTTGTGTAAAGCGTATGAAGGTGACAATGAGTCCCACCACTAAAATGATGGCAGTGATAATATTTCCGGGACGATTTAAGGCAAATGGCCCCATATTGAACAATTTATCCTTGGTGGGAATAACAATATTTGCATGTTGTGCGTGGCTCATATTACTTTCCCTCCCCATGAGTATGTCCATGTGCGTCTGTATTGTTTTGTGCATGGGCATCGGCAAGAGCTTTCTTTACTTTTTCTGCTACTTCCTTGCCATTTTCGCCAAATTCAGCTTCTATGTTTTGCATGGCTGTATTCAGTTCGGCTTGTGCTTTTAGCTTAGCTTCCTTGTGAATAGCCGCGGCTCTGGATTCTTTATACTTGGTTACGCCATAAGCACCGGCAAAGAGTACGGGCCAAAAGCCGATAATCATGGGTACAGAGCCAAGTGCGCCGGCGGTGTATTCACCCATGGGGCGAGTGCCAAGATTCATATTTTGCCCAAGCTTTTCGTGGTCAACGCCGGAAAGTGTCATCCACGCCGTGCCTCCGGCGTCGTATTCGCCGTAGATATAGTCCACATAACGCTCGGGGTTTTCTTCGATGCGTTTGCGAGCAAGTTTAATGAGGTCACTGCGTTTGCCAAAGGTGATGGCATCCATGGGGCAGGCTTCCACACAGCCGGGCAATAGTCCTTTTTCAAGGCGTGGCTGACAGAAGGTACATTTTAGCACCAAGGGATTGAAGGGTTCTTCATATTGATAGCCGGGGGCATAAAATGGACAGGCCACCATACAATAGCGGCAACCGACGCATTGATCTCCCTTATAGCTTACGGCGCCATTTTCTTCTTTTTGGAAGCATTGGGCAAAGCAAGCCGATGCACAGGCAGGGTCGTTGCAGTGCATGCATTGTAACTTACGGAAAACTTTTTTATCGTCGGCTTCATAGCGATTAACCACAGTCCAAGCAGCAGCTGAGGTGCGGCGTTTTGTATGTGTAACCGACAGGTCGGAAAACGGTTTTTCGGGCATGGGTAGTTCGTTGACTTTTTGGCATGCTTTTTCGCATTCACGGCACCCAATGCAGCGTGTTGTGTCATGGAGTACACCAAAGCTATCTTTATAATAAGGATAGTTTACGGCGCCTGCTGCATTTGCTACCTTTGCTGAGCCAAGAGCTGAGGCAACACCCGCACTTCCTAAGAATGTAAGGAATTTTCTGCGATTCATATTTTTTGCCTCCTTCTCTATGGTTTTTTCACATCATGGCAAGTGCCACAAGATGTATTTTGAGGACGTGATACTTGCATGTAGTCATGACAAGTCATGCATTGCAAGTGATATGCAGCTTTAAGGGCTGGACGGCCGGGATTTTTCGGGTCAATATTTGGCGAGTGACAGGTAATGCACTTTGGCGGTGTTGCCGAAGGCGGACTGTTATGATGGCAAGTGGCGCACAGTGCATATTCGTTGCCGCTATGGAAAACAGCCGCAAGCTTACTTTCGCCCATACGCTTGATAAGCGAAGTATAGTGACGCTTGTGTGAGAAGTTATTTCCTTCAAATTCTTCAGAAATACCGTCAATTTTCACATGCGTTGGAATGCTGTGTACGTTGAGTTTTTCTTCAACTTTTAGCTTGCGCTCATGTACGGTTTGTGTGGCTAGAGCAAGGTTTTCTTCGGAATCAAGCTCGCCTTTTACACCAAGCATGAAGTGTTCCTTAGTCATTTGCGGTGTGACATCGTGGCAAGAAGCGCAATAGTTTTCGGATCTTGGCTCTTTCACTATGCTATGGCAGCCGGCGCATTCACGGCGTGTCAAGGCTTGCGTATGGCAGCTGACACAAGAAACTGGCGTAACGGCATCACCGGAGCGTTTTTCGATATTTTCTGCGTGCATAGCTCTTTCTAGGGTGATAAACTTGCCTTCTTCCTTGCCTTCAACAGAATGGCAAGAAGAGCAGGTTTGCATATCTCCGGTGTGGTGACATGTTTCGCAGTTTTCGATAACTTTTTCGTGAACTAAATGATTAAAAACTACAGGGCGCATGCCTGCTGCATAGGGACTGGGCTTTTCAGTCACAGGGAACATCACAATGGCCGATGGAGCTCCACTTTCCGTGGCTTCAAGTTCAGGCGCTGCAGCTTGTACCATGATTTCCATGGAAACAATAGCTACCAACGCAAAAACTGACAATCCCAGTCTCCACATACATCGCTTTTGTCGGGGAGCATTCTTCATGTACTTGTCCTTCTCAAAAGCATTGTTTGCATGTCCTTTTTGTTACACACAGCCCTTGCGTATATGCTCTTAATGTGAGCTGAGGGGAGACAAAAAATCTATGTGGTCAATGCTTTTTTCTGTACGTGTTTCAAAATGTTTGACGCCTCAACCGCACATGCAAATAGCTATAATGAATGATGCTTATGCAAAACTCTCTCATAGTATATGCTTTACGCTTTTTTTCACATGTGCATCAAGGATACCCTACTAT
>CAYJJP010000248.1:0-3876 GCA_964370525.1 uncultured Desulfovibrionaceae bacterium
GCATCACACTGTCTTACAGGCCGCCCAAACAACAATGGCACGCCCTCAGACTTAAAGGCTTCACCATAAACAAGGTGAATATTACCGCCGTCGGTACTCTGCAATTCAATGCCGGACATGAGGTCTTCATTGGCGTACCAAATGGCCTTTTGACGGAGAACATCGGGCATGGAGTTCTTTGCCTTGATAAAGAGCTGCTGCAAGTCCACAAAGCCGCTTGTGCCTTTGCGCTTAGTCAAGCTAGCTACGGGAATATTGCACACTCGAACGCAGGAACGCCAATCACGAAGCGCAAGGCCAAGCGTCCATTGATAGCGATTGACAAGCGCTTCATAGTGTCGGCCTTCGGAGTCCTCAACTGTTTGGATGCCAAGGTCTTTGTGTTCTAAACCGCCCTTGCTGCCCTTGGGATAAATGCCGTGAATGGTACGGTCACCCCAAGAAATAAGCCAAGCGGACGTCACATCACCGGTACCGCCGGCGTCAATTACGTTGGGCGCAGTCTTGGAAGGATAGCGTAAATGCAAGCCCTTGAACTCATCGGGATTGACGTCTGAGTCACCGTAGAAAATTGTTTTTGCGGCCTTTTGGCGCATGGCTTCACCGAAAGCAACGGATTCATTGTCGATGAATTTGGCTGCATTGCCGCCATATAAATTGGCTTCGGCTTCATCAATGAACATGCGTGCTTCCATCATGGAGCAAGATTCTTTCACTTGCGCCCATTTGCTCTTGCTGTACGGAATTCCTTGGTATAAACGGCGCCAGTAAACCTCCGGCAAACCGGTTCGAATACGGGTTAAGTGTCCATCGGACTGGTTTGATTCCATGAATTTAATATCATCCAAAATATCATTGGTTTCATTCATCAATTCTATGATGTCACCGGCAGCACTTCCATTATAAAAATCCTGCATCTCCGCCAAAGTAGCCACTAAACCTAAGTATTTCTTAGCCATGTATTACTCTCCCTTGTTTAAGGGCGCACTGAACCAACGCCCATATTGTATGAATAGGAACTGACAAAAATAAACTTGCATTTTAATGGTTTACTTTATTCTTTATTGTATTTTCCGTATAAGCGTTCATGGCGTGGCACTTCGCTTTGAGCGGCATTGCCAAAGAGGATAGAATCTTCCATATGTGCTTTGCCAATGGCTGCCAAAAAGCGAATCACATGCGGATTGTTGGCATAGCCTGTTTCTTGCAGGACATCATAAAGCTTATGCTCCGGGTCAAAGCGAGCAAGCCCGGCCTTGGCATAAGCAATGGTATTTTGCATACCGGCGCCGCCAAGTTCTTTGTCGTTGCGAACTTCATCACCCCATGCAGCAATTTGCTTGAAATATTCACTTTGATGCGTGCGCGCATTGTAGTCGGCGATTTCCAAAAGTTTTTGGGCAGTGCCATTGTCAAGGCCAAGCTCACGGGCTTGTTCTTCAAAAATAGCTTGTTGTGCTTCGTTAAGACTCATGCCGTCGGGTATTTTTAGCTCATAACAAATTTTTTCGCCGGATTGGTTCCGCACAGGGCCATTTTCATCAAAAACTGTGGCACACTTTTTTTCAAACTTCCCAAAACCATTGGTGTTTTGTTTTTGTGGATTAACTTTACCGTGTACTTTTGTCTTAAGCTCCATGTCTTTCCTCCTCGTAATCCATGATTAATTGCAAAATGCTTTGTGCATTTTGTCCGCTCCCAAGCCAACGTAAAAACATGCGCCCTTCTTGCTTTGTCATCAGCATTCGCATGGCTTCACGCATGCAACGATCAAAGGATTTTTGCGCTTTTTGCGTGGCTAAAGTTTTGCTGTGCATACTTTCAAAGATGTTTTCTTGCATTATGCTTCATCTCCTTGTTCTTCTTTGTTATTTTGAAGAACAGGTTTTTGAGTGCCATAAACCTCTTTAATTCCATCCATGATTGCCGAAGCCACCGTATTTTCATCTAGTTTGACATTCAAAAGCCCCTCCACGCTCTTGGCTATGTCCGTAAGGCTTTTCATGCTCAGTTTTTGTTTTTCTTGTTCTGCTTGCTGAGCAAGGGTGGCATTTTCGGTTTGCTTGCGAGCAGTGCGTGTTGCATCGCGCTCTTCCTTAGATTGTAATATTCCGGGCGCAACCCCTAAATATTCCGCATATTCTTCCACAGCCTTATCGGTATGCAGATTATCCAATGCCTCCGGCTTGCTCACCGCCAGTTTTTGCACAAAGCCTACAAGACTATCGACGGCCGAAGTGCTGACCATTTTTTGCGCCTGCGCAAGCAATGAAACAAACTCCACTTTAAGTCTTTTCCGCTGAAATTCCACAGGTATGGAAGGAAGCATGTCATGGCGACGCATGAGGTCAAAGGTACGCTCAATGAGCGGTATAAACAGCTCAAAATGCAATCTTTCAAGCGCCGGCCCCAGCAAAATAAGCTTTTCTTCTTCCCTAACGGCAACTTCCTTGGCAGTGATTTGTTGATTTTTTCCGTCCAATAAAAGGCGGAATAAATCATTATACAGCCCACGTTGAATTTGTTTTTGAACATCGTGCATGGCTTCGCGCGCACCCTTAATGTCTGGGCGCACATCCAAAATGGGCGTTGCCGCTTGCGGACTTTGCCCCGGCATTGCTTCCACATAATTGACGCCGCCCGGTGTTAAGTCTAAACCCACAGTCTTGAGCGATGCCGATACTGCCGTTGGCGGGTCAACGGACTTATGAATGGCTTTGAGCATGGTAATGCCCATTTGTTGCAGCATGCGTGAATCCGGCAAAACATCCATGGCCGGACTGCGCCCATAAACATCATTCCCCACCACATCCCAGCGCACCCCAAAACCCGGAAATTCTTCAAAGCCGGCTTCGGATAAAATATGTACTTTACCACTATAATAGGCGCCTTCCAGCCAATAGACCGACGCAAAAGGCATGTGGCGAGGACAAGCTCTGCCAAGAGCTCGTTCTTTGCGTGGAAAAATGGCATGCACCACCACATGTTTTTTTTCTGTTCCGCTAAAACAGTTTTTCTGCAGAATGCTTTCCGGCAATCGATCCTTACCAAAATGCTGTATAAGCTGACGTGTGCTCATGCAAAATCGGCGAAAAACCATATCGACTTTTTGGCGAGCATTAATGTCAAGGCAATATTCGCCGGCGCAAAATGGCACAAAGCGAAAACCATGTTCAAAATCAGCAAGTTCCAACATAAAAGCCGTGCCAAAGGTGCCGAGTTCGCCATACATAGTGTGTACGGCATTATAAAAATTGGAAGCATTGAAAACTTTTGCCATGCGCTTGCTTACGTCCATAAGCCATTGCTTCATGGGCGCATGGTTGGCAAGTTCGCTATCTTCAAGGCTTAATTGAAACCACGGACGAGCCGGGCTGGTCATACCGCCTTGAAGCCCTGCTGCCAAGGTGCGCATGGCGAGAATGCCGGTGGCGTCTACTAATTTATCATTTAAGATGGGCATCTTTCGCCAAGAATTCGGATTATTTCCTACGTTGCGATAACGAGTTGGCAAAAAATGATCCGCCAAATCCTGCCACGCCGGCTCATAACTTTGCCTTGCTTCCAAAAGATCTGAAAATCTTTGTTGTAGCCATTGACTCAGATTATTTTCCATAATGCGCCCCAAGGTGTTAGCGTCCAAGCATATTGTTACTACTTCCTTGCCCTGATTCTTTCAAAGGACTTGTCAATATAGAATTGCTCAGTCCGGTAGCTTTTGCGGCTTTGTCCTTCTGATCTTGCCTTGCTGCTGTCGCTGCTTCGGTGACAGGCTTTGCCACTTCCGGTTTCTCCGGCGCCACATATGCGGGCGCTGCCGGTGCTTTATATCCGCCTCCAAATCCCATATTACCTCCTTGATGTTTGGGTGATTAA
>CAYJJP010000249.1:0-3873 GCA_964370525.1 uncultured Desulfovibrionaceae bacterium
TTTCGGAATGAGCTAGAAAAATCAAAGCTAACGATAATATATGGAAAAATAAATATATTTTGTTTTTGCTGAGTTAAGGCAATAACCACATTATTTTTTTTCAAAAGTTTTATTTATTAGGGCACTCAAAAGCATTACCAGTGCCAAGACCACATGAATAATATATGTCGGTACTTGCAACACACGAGAAGCACTCCCTCCGCCCACAAGAAGTATTGAAAAAAGAAAGGTATATAAAAAAATCACAAATCCATGACAACGCCCTAAAAACACAATGGGAATGGCAAGAATGCTATAGGCCGGATTCCAATTAGCCTGCACTGCTCCATGTATTCCTAAAACCTCAATGGCACCTGCTAAGCTAATACATGCGCCGCTGAGACAAAAAGCCCCAAAAAGTAATGTTTTTACCGGATACCCTGCATGATATGCCACTTTTTGACTACTCCCAATAATGCGCCATTTAATCCCCAAAGCCGTATGGTTTAATACATAATGCACAAAAAATATTGTAAAAATAGCAAGCAAAAAACCCACATGAACACTACTCTCAAAAAGACGAAAAAGGCGATTTTCCACGGCAAGGGTTAATGTTTGTGGATGCGGAAACTCAATATCACGCAAGGGACCTTTGATAAGTATATTGCCTAAGCTTATGCCAATAAAGGACATCATAAGCGTGCTTACTACCTCATTTATGCCATATTTACCGTGCAAAAATGCCGAAATGCTTATCCACGCAGCTCCGATAATAAGGGAAAAAAGAAGACAAAGGGGAATGAAAAGGAAGGGGGGCATAGAGGGCGCCAAGTGCGTTGCAAGGCCAATACTCAGGACGGATCCCAAAAGAAATTGGCCGTCACCGCCAAGATTCCAAATTCCGGCCTTGAAGGCAATCATCAAGCCTGCACTGATACAAAGAAGCGGTGTCATCTTCAAAAGCACAGCTTCAAATCCCAGTCTATTGGTCAAGCACCGCTTGAAAATATAAGCATAATACTCAAAAGGGTTGGTATCAAGACAAAGAAGAATAATTGCGCTCAACAAAAAAGCCAGCAGTAGGGGTACAATATTCTTGATAAAAAAAGTAAAGAGTGGGGGCAGTATTTTTTTGCACATCGTTATGCTGTTGCCATGAGAGTGGTTACTGTATGGCGGGCTTCTGCGTCATTTACGAAACAATGACTGAGACTTCCGTTTTTCAATACGGCCAGATGTGTGGATAAAGACAATAGCTCGTCTATATCGCTAGATACAATAATAAAACTACAGCGTTGATTCAATTGCATCCGAAGTTTTTCATGAAATTCTTTTGCTGTTCTAACATCAAGACCATGCGTTGGCTGGTGCAAAATCCCCACGCAAAGATTGGGCTGATTCAACTCTCTGGCGAGAATAATTTTTTGTATGGTACCACCGGAAAGAGTGTGGGCGGCACTTTTTTGATACTCCAAAGGGATAAAAAGCTCTTGCATAATTTTTTTGGCATACTCTTGCATTTGCTTCCATTTGGCTATGCCGTGTTTCCAAAAAGGTTGTAATCCTATATTTTTTATTTGCAGGTTAAAGGCAATATTTTCACTGTCCACAAGACCCTCGGAAAGCCTGTCCTCACTTGCATAATGTACACCCAGCTTTTGCCGCTGAGCGTTAGACAGTGTTGTGATTTCCTGCCCATGTAGGAAAATAGCTCCTTTTTTGGGAATACGTTGCCCTGCTAAAATTTCGGCAAAATGCTTTTGTCCATGCCCATCAATGCCGGCAATGCCCAGTATTTCATTACTTTTCATGCTAAAAGATATATTGTCGATGGAACAGACTTGTTCTTCATTATGACTTGCAATGCAGGAAACTTCAAGCAAGGGGGTACTCCTTTGCGTGCTTTCCTTGGCACTGCACGAGATTTTTTCGTTGTGTTTTTGCTGTGTTGGAGAGAGCATTGTGGGAAGAGCACTTTGCGCACTGTGTTCCTCGCCAAAAATGGCATCACAAAGCGTATGTTCCAATTGCTTTTCCCTATGACAGCGCTTTGCTTCTGCGATGACTTCCTGTGAGATTTCGGCTACTTTTTTCCCTTGTCGTACAACAGTCATACGGTCAGACAAGGCGATAGCTTCGTGTAATTTATGGGTAATGTAAAGGATTGTATGATTATTTTTAGCAAGTTTTTGTATAATCACGCCTAAACGCCTTGCTTCTTCAAGGGATAGTAAGGCTGTAACCTCATCAAAAACAAGAATTTTTTGCCCATGCCACAGCGCACGCATGATTTCTATGTATTGTTGCTGGCCTAAGCTCAAGTGCTTGATATGTTGCGCATAATCAATATCTATACCAAGCATCTCTGCAAGCTCTTCATAGCGTGCCAGAAAGTTTTTTGCATTGAACCTTTTCCACCAAGCATTGCCAAGCAGTAAATTTTCCATAACGGTCAATTCCGGCACCAAGAGCGGATGCTGAAACACCACCCCAATACCGCATTGCAAACTTTTTTGAGGAGAATGCAAGCGGACAGCTTCATCTGCAATGCGGATTTCCCCTGAATTGGGAAGATAAAAACCGGCTAACAGACCTGCCAGCGTTGACTTACCGGCGCCGTTTTCACCAAGTAAAGAATGTATTTCTCCCTCTTTGCATGTAAAGCTTAACTGCCATAAAGCTTGTGTTTCAGAAAAATTTTTCGAAATATTATGAAACGACACATGGGACATGATACGGCAACTTGAAAGAAAAATTATTGAATATTTTGCACAAGGCTATGCACAGGCGCCACTTCATATTTTTTTTCGATCATAATTTTACCGTTAACGATATCATTATGCAGCGCCATGACTTCATTCCATATATTTTCAGGTATATGGGGAGATTTTAATAAATATGTGGATTTATCTTTCAAGTTCAGCTCATAGAGATTTTTCCCAAAAGCTCCACTTTGTAAATCACCGATAATTTTTGTAAAAATTGGCACAAAATCCCAAACCACGGCAGAAAGCAAATGCCCCTTATCAATAGGGGATTTATCGCCAATAACGTCAATAAACCATACCTTGCCGCCATCTTGCGCTTTATTGCTTTCAATGGCCTGCAACATGCCAAAACTAGAACCATTCCCCTGTCCTAAAATAACGTCAGCTCCTGTTGCTATCACGGCTTCCGTAACACGTTTTGCTCCCGTAACATCAGCGTAAGCAGCAGGGCCTATAACGGCGTAATTAACTTTAATGCTTGGGTTGTACTTTTGTGCGCCCTTAATAAAGGCATAAGAATGAGCATTCCATGCGGGCGGCTCACCGGACGTTACAATACCGATAATATTACTGCGTGAAGTTTTAGCAGCCAAATAACCGGCTAAATACGCAGCTTCATGTCCCGATGCCGTATAATCTGCAATGAGTTTTTCTTGTGCCAATTGAGGCTGATCCACAATGGCTACCGGTATTTTTGTTTCTTTGGCCATTTCAGCGCCGGCGGTGTTATATCCACCTGCATGAGCTAAAATTAATCCTACTCCATCGGCTGCAAGCTCACGCATATTAGAACGAATGTCCCCATAGCCCAAACCTTGCGCCAAAATAACTTTAAGCCCCATAGCCTTTGCTACTTTTTCTGCAGCAACAATACCTTGCTGATTCCAGCCAAAATCTGTTCCTTGCTCGGGTGTCAAAATGGCAAATGTTGTCATTGATTTTTGTTCAGCGGCAAAAGATACGGCACTTGTAAACATATAAACCAAACATAATAAGACATAAGTAGTTGATTTAGAAATCATTATTTTCATCCCTTTTTTTTGTAAAAAGCGGCACACATTCTCTGTTTTCAACAAGATAAGACACTCATAATAATGTAAAACATAGTGAGTGCAATGGCACCGCG
>CAYJJP010000250.1:0-3868 GCA_964370525.1 uncultured Desulfovibrionaceae bacterium
GCCTTAGCGCACACATCCATCATACGATCCAATGATGATTTAGCAGTATCAACTTGTTCTTTGGGGATGCGAACAGGCTCTGCTGTTCCGTCTTCAATTTTTTGTAGTGTTGCTAACAATTTGCGTTCAGTAATTAAGCCCATATCTTTGCAATATACAGAACGTAAGGGGATAACGGTGCAATGGTGCGCATAATTTGCACGCAATCGCTGCACTAGATTCCCTTCTGTGCCCACAATGACGGTACTGCCCTCGGGGCATTTTTTCACAGCTTCAATAAGATAGGTGGTCGAGCCGGAGCCATCGGAGGCAGCCACGATATCTTGTGGACATTCGGGATGTACCACAACAATACAGTCTTTATGTTCTTGTCGAAAATCCGCAATTTGTTCTACGCTAAATTCTTCGTGTATGGGGCAATATCCCGGCCAGAGCAGCATCTTTGCTTGACTTATGGCGGATAAATCAAGATTTTCTCCGTCATTTTCCACATTGAGTATATGCCAATCCTTTTCGCTCAAACCAAGCTGCACGGCCATATTTTGTGCTAGATTTCTGTCCGGCAAAAAAACTACTGCGCCGCCATTTTCGCCTTGCGCTACTTTTTCAAGTGCCCATTTGAGCATGATTTTTGCGTTGGCTGACGTACATACGGCTCCGCCATAGCGTCCGACCACATCTTTCACGGCGAGCGAGGTATTCACATAGGCAAGGGGAATAATGCTACGCCCTTGTTCTGTGGCCTTGGCGTGCAAAATTTTCATAACGCTTTCCAGTTGGTCAGCCGGCGTCATCAAGGACATATCGCAATTAGCTTTAGCATCGGGAATGTATATATTTTGTCCCTCACGCGCAAGCAAAGCGCCTGATTCTGCCATAAAATAAACGCCGCAAAAAACAATGTGTGGTGCTGTTTCAAGGGCAACTTTACGAGCAAGCTCCAATGAATCACCTGTTATATCACAGTGTTGTATAACTTTTTCATGTTGATAATGATGCCCGACTATGCAAAGTTTATCACCAAGCTTTGCTTTTAATTTTTGTATTTCTTCTGTTATCATAAATTCCTCAAAAATTCTTAGGTCAAAGTGATTCTTAGGCTAAAATCAGCTGTTTGTGCCGAATGAGTGAGCCGCCCTACCGATATATAGTCCGCACAGCGTTGTGCTGTTCTCACAAGGGCATAATCACGAATATTTTCCATATTAATTCCGCCGCTTAACTCTATTTCTATGCTTTGTGGTATAAGCGATAAACACGAAGCCAAATTATTGGAGCCGTTGCCGTCAATTTCCATATTATCCAGCATGATGCGGTCAACGCCCAAGGCTACGGCTTCTTGTACCTCTGTGACGGTGCGACATTCCACCTCTATGGGGGGGCAAGGATTATACTTATTGCGTAAAGTTTGTACAGCAGCGCTTATGGAACCACAAGCATCAATATGCGTATCTTTAAGCATAAGTATTTCAGTAAGATCACGACGATGATTAAAGCCTCCGCCTTTGCGCACGGCATATTTTTCAAGCCAGCGCAAGCCCGGCATGGTTTTGCGTGTGTCCAAGAGGCGCACGTCTGTTCCTTGCAATTTTTCCACATATTTTGCCGTAAGATTAGCAACGCCCGAAAGGTGACAGATATAATTTAAGATAACACGCTCAAGTTTGAGAATATCAATGCTTGAGCCAAAAAGTTCCGCAACCTTGGTGCCGGCGCTTACCTTTGCACCTTCATCAACATATAATTTGTAAGTACACAGCCCCCCTCCCAAGGCCGCATATTCTTCGAAAATTATGGAAATAAGCTCAAGCCCCACAACAAAAGTATTTTCCTTCGCCACAATATGCGCTTGCGTGCGTTGTTCAGTCGCAAAAACACCCTCAGCCGTAAGGTCTCTTCCGTCCTCTTCAATGGCTATGACAATATTTTGCCGAACGGTGACGAGGCCTGCCGGCGTAAAGTAATTCTGAAATGTAACATTTGGCATCTTGTCCTCAATATGGCTTAATGGTATAAGTCCCCAGTTCCGAACCTGACTTTGGCTTAATGGAAAAGCTTAAGACAGGAATGCGTTTCACTCAACTTGCTACCATGTAGTAATATGGTAGACTTTCGTCAAGCAGAAACGTGCATGAGATTATTTTCACAAAAAATTTAGAAAGGCTGCTCACAGGTGATAACTATGCCAAAAGATAACGAAAAAATGAACTCAACCCAAGCAAATGCCTTAGAACAGGAGCAGAGAAAAATTGATGCAAATGCACATAATCTGTCAACAGCCCAAAACACTATAACAGAAACTGCGCCGCACGCCGAACAAGCTGTGGAAAATTCCGATGAATATAAAGCCGGTGACTGGATGCAAATACCTGCCGCATGCCGTGATATATACGATGCTTCAAGTATGGGAGCTGCCTTTGCTCACCCTGCGGATATGGCTGACCATATTGAAGACTTAAGTCTTGAAAAACAAGTATGTGTCTTGGAAAATTTGCCGCGCGAAGATGCTGCCGAAGCCCTTGCCGAGCTTGATGAAAGCGTGGCAGTAGATGTTTTGGAAAATCTTGATCCGGATACCGCCGCACAAATTATCGCCGAAATGTCGCCCGACGATGCGGCTGACGTGCTAGAAGACCTTGACGAAGATCACCGAGATGTGCTTCTTGGAAAGCTTGAAAAAGAAGATTCCGAGGAATTGCGTAATCTGCTTACCTTTGACTCCAACTCTGCCGGCGGCGTCATGAATACAGAAATTATTTTGCTCAACCAAAATATTACTGTGGACGAAGGCATCAAACAAATTCGACAAGAAATGGAAGATAAGGAAAGCCCGTATTATGCCTATGTAGTTGATGAGTTAGATATTTTAGTGGGAGTGCTTTCGCTGCGTGACCTTATGCTTTCACGCCCGGGGATGCTGCTCCAAGATGCGCTTTCAACGCATTCTGTTATCAGCGTGACTTACGACATGGAAAAGGGAGAAGTAGCAAGCCTGCTCTCGCACTATAATTTTATGGCCATGCCGGTGGTTGATTACGAAGGGCACATCATGGGCGTTGTCACCTATGACGATATCTTGGACATTATTCACGAAGAAGCCAGCGCCGACATGCTCGGAATGGTGGGCGCCGACCCTGAGGAAAGTATTGACACTCCGTGGTTTGAGTCAGTGCGCAAGCGCTTACCTTGGCTGTTGATTAATCTTTTTAATTCAGCCATATCAGCTTCTGTTGTCTATATGTTTGAAGGCTCCATTGCCAGCATGGCCATCCTTGCCGTACTCATGCCCATGGTGGCAAATCAAGCGGGCAACACCGGTCAACAAGCACTTGCGGTAATTATTCGCCAACTTGCCACAGAACGCTTTGATTCAAAACGCTCATGGCTTGCCGTATTGCGTGAGGGAAAAATCGGCTTTACTACCGGCAGCGTCATGTCCGTATTAGCATTTTTAGTGGTGTGGGCCTTTACGTCAAACCCAGCCCTGGGTGCGGTTATGGGCGGCGCATTGTTATTTGATATGCTGCTCGGCGCCATTGCTGGCGGCTCAATTCCGCTGATATTACGGTCACTTGGACGTGACCCGGCACATGCATCCAGCATATTCTTGACGGCAATCACCGACGGCGCCGGCTTTTTAATCTTTTTAGGCTTGGCTACATTCTTTATTTTATAGAATACACTGATTTATTATTTTTCTGGGGGAAAACCTTTTGTGAACAAAAGGTTCTTCCCCCAGACCCGCGTTGCTCTCGATTTGCGTAAAGCTCGCAAGCTCGCTAACGCAAACGCCTTCGGCGCCCTTTGGGTCGGCCTTTCCAAAAAACTTTCACGCGAATTTTTCTTAAGAAAAATTCTTTTGAATTTC
>CAYJJP010000251.1:0-3847 GCA_964370525.1 uncultured Desulfovibrionaceae bacterium
TTGAAAGCATGAACCAGCTGCCGCAAGCCATGTTCGGCTTGCTGCAACACGCACTCTTGAATTAGAGAGCATACTTCATAAATGATAAAATCAAACTATTGTTCTTAAAATTCAATGCAATACGAACAGCGGGTTTGTTGAATATTTATGAAGATATGCTAGCACAAAAATAAAGGAGAAAATATGAGCTTTTTACCATGGATTCCAGTGATTATCGCTGTGGCTGAGGCTATTAAAACCAGTATGGAAGATTAGCAAGCATATCTTCATAAATACTTGATAAATAAAACATTTGTAATCATGTGAAAGATAAAAATAAGCAATGAATTTTATTTGTTTATGATGAAGTATGCTCCTCTGCTTAAGAAAACTTTTATGTGATAGGCGGCTAACCAATATTTGATTAGCCGCCTATCACACCACCGTATATACCGAACACAAGCGCGCTACCTACCATCTAAAATTTTTGTCATATTTTCTCATCAAAAACAATAACTAATTGCACTTCAATAACATTGTTTTCTCGTAAATTAGGACAACCAAAACAGTATTTACTTCTTGGGATACGGCATCAGACCTGCACATCGCTAGCTATCGCTACATAACAAATATGAACATTTTTTTTGTCGCTAAAGAGTTCTTTTGTCGGTTCCATTTGTATGGCAGCGCAACCCTCTGCGCCAACACCAATAATAAGAATGTCTACATGCCAATCATCTTCAGAATTAGTTGTAGTAGCTGACATAATTTCTCCTAATTTCTTATATTGTCAATTGTTTGCAAAATAAAAAAGTCTTTATTATATATGGCATGTAACAAATTTTGCACAAAAGTAGCGTCACCTGTGTATACGAGTTTGCCATTAATGAGCATATGCCCTTGATAAAATTCAAAGTTTGTGCCGTCCGCCAGAAGGTAAAAATCTATAACTATGTGTACAGTTTTCACATCATGGATAAGCTCTATTATGTCTTGGTGCCCATGTTTTTCTTGTATGTCACTGCCTTCTTGTACAAAATCGCATTCAGCGGTAAAACGCACTATATGTCCGCCTTGTTCTACGGCAAACGCTTCCCATGTGGGATGGCTAATGTATGGATGAGATTCCAAGGCGTGGCGCAAGCTTGTGGACGAATTCCAAGACAAGGTACCATTGCGCACGCTGTCTATGGCGTGCCCTGGTGAATTGTGCTGTATAGCAACCACTCCGCCAATGAGTACGCAGAAAACAAGCAGAGAAATAAGGTTAAACGCCCAACTTGTACCGCCATTTTTTATGAAAAAAGCCTTGCGCATTTCAGCTTGAAAACTATTACCGACGGGAAATTGTTGCTTGGCCTTTTCTGCCAAGGCAAGGCATTTGCCCAAATACCACGCATTGCCATACATAGCCATGGCTATACTAAGCCCAATGGCTGCGCTGTTGAGAGCCCTATCTAGCTGAGGAGATAGAAGAAAAATAGAAAGCCCTAAAATGGTTAACCTAACCATGACCACCATAATAAAAGGCATATACATCTTACGATAAGCAAGCCAAAATTCTTGAAAAAGAAAAGCCGCCCAATTCCACGACATATACGATTGGGGCTTGATGACCGTCTTCTTTTCTGCCAATTTGAGCCATTTTTTCTTGTAGCTAGCTTGCTTTTTCTGCACAATTTCTTCAAATTCTGTGGAGTTGAGGAAAGTTTTTAATTCGGCGCCAGTGATGGATTTTTGTGACATGACGATGCTCCTTTATGTGATTTATAAAGAGTGTAAAGGAGCATCGTTTCAGAGTGCGGAATGGTGGGGGGATTATTATTTTATAGTATCTCCAATTGATTTTTCGATACATACCAGATTGGAATTTTGTGTATGTCTCTAATTTTTTTTAGATATAGACCGTCCTCTTTTTGAGGTTTGTTTGGACCTACCACAACAAGTTTTGTTGCTTTTATTTTGTTGATATTATAGTACAACGAATATTCTAGTAGTTGTCCTAGTGCTTCACGAATGCATTGGCGAGCCCTTAAATATGGTTTTACTTCAAAAAATATGACTTCCTTTTTATTTCTTACAACAACATCTACCCGTACTCTTACGTTAGTATCATCAAATGTTTCAACTCTAATATTCCATTTTTTCTTTCTATAAAAATCAACGATTTTAGTTTGAATTGTACTATGAACATTAGAATAATTTTCTATTATCTTTCGAATTTTTTTTCTAACATATTTACAATTTGGTATTTTACCTTTAATAAACTCTGAATAAAATTCATCTTCTTTGTCGTATGCATCTTCTTCGTATTTATTTTTTAGTAAAGGATTAATATTAATATGGGCACTAGCAATATAATTCATAATTTCAATATACTTATCTAAAAATATATCAAATTCTACATCTTTGCAAAATAAATATTCATTATCCTTTGTTATTCCAAACTCTATGTAGCAAAATTTATTAATCTTATTGTCAGGAGCATTAAGCTTGCATGATATTTTATCTTTTCTAAAAGATATTTTTTTAAGCGTAAAAATCCATTTTTTTTTACGTCTAATATATAGATGAAGTCTAAAGTCTTCACTTTTTTTTGTTTTTTTTAATCTTATTTGAATACTATCATTCAATATGAGGGAATCGTTTACTTTTGATGCTCCATTAAGCTTATCGTGCAATCCATCAAGGACTTTATACGCAAAATCTCTTTTTTTTTGAAAATTAAAAAACATATATCCTCCTATTTTGTATGTCATCTCACCCACCATACATCCCCATAACCACCCTCACTTCCTCAAGCACCTTTTCCCTCAGCCATTGTGGTTCAAGCACCTCCACCTCCTTTCCAAGTCCCAGTATCCAAGGGACGATTTCATATTTATTTCGAGCGGTCATGGTCAGGATAGTGCCGCCGTTTTCGAGTTCTTCAAAGTATTGGTCATCGCTCCAGATACGTTCGGCGAGGTAGTTAGAGATTTTCGGAGCGCATTTGAGTTTCACCGTAAAGGCTTCGTGATCCATATAGCCAAAGGCGCCTTGATGTTTTTCCGGCACAGCAGGCAGGGCATGTGAGCTGCGCTTTGTAAGGGTAACACTATGAAATCTATGTAGAACAAGGTCAGTGCTGTGTGTAACTACTTTTTCCACTGCGCCCTTATCCGTGACTTTCCAGCCACGGATATAGATGGCGTCGTTATAAGAAATAAGTTTTTTTGGCGCATAGTCAAAGGTATTTGCCTCTAAATATCGTCTTTTTTGATAGCAAACACTGCACACTGCTTGCTCGGTGATGGCCTGCATCAAGGTTTTGAGCATATCCTCAAAAGGGGCATAATCAATGCGCCCTTTACCCAAGGAGTGCCCCATTTGCAGTTGCTCTGCGCCCAGAATATCCATGGAGCCTTCCGGCAAATAGGCGGTTGATTGTTGCAAGACAGCATCAACATTTCTTTGCATGGGCAGCGGCAGCACATGAGACATGAAATCCCTACAGAGTGCTAGTTGTTGTAATCCTAGGGGGCTTAAACTTATTTTTGGCAAAGCACGGGGACGGTGCAAAGAATAAAAATGCTCTCGTCCCCGTTTTTCACACAAAATTTTACCAAATTCTGAATTTTCAAGCTGTTGCAAATAACGTAGCATGGTGGGTTTGGACACGTTAAAACGCTGAGAAAGCTGAGATAAAGAATATTCCCCCTTACTTGCCAGTAAAAAAGTGTATAAGGCTAAAATATTCTCCACGGCGGTGGTATCTTGGCTGAGCTTTCGTCCCATATATACTCCTGCTTAAAGACTTCTACGCAATTCCTAAAATTGACAAAATACATGGATTGCTTCGCTGCGCTCGCAATGACTTTCGTTATAA
>CAYJJP010000252.1:0-3843 GCA_964370525.1 uncultured Desulfovibrionaceae bacterium
TTGCCCCCGGCGGATTTTGAGTCCGCTGCGTCTACCAATTCCACCATCCCGGCGTATTCAACTTGATTTATTTCTCACATTATGCCTTGTGTGTCAAGCGAAATTTTATACACTTTTTATTATTTTGTCAGTAACTGGGATAATCATTTAAAATAATGAGATTTTGCCTGTACTGAACTCTAAGAGCTTGACAGCATTAGCACTTGTAATACATAATATTATTATGGAATTTAATCATTCCATAAATTTTTTTAGCGAATTGTCGATATTGTTTTTTAAAAATAAATTTAGGAGAAAATCATGAGAATTAACACAAACGCCATTGTAATAGTAGTCATTTTGTGTGTGCTAAATTGCTTTGCCGTATTTTTAGACCTCAGCTCAATGTGGAGTTTTGTACTCATGGGTTTGAGCGTAGCAATAACAGGTATTGGGATTTTCTTAATTTTTTCTGAAAAAGACACTCAAAAAGAGTCGTTATCCAAATTCATAGCTTCGCTCAGCATGGAGTTAAAATCAAACACAACATCGCCTCGCTATGACGATGATTCTTCATATTTTAATTCTATACTTGATTTACAAGAAAAGTGGCGTGCTACTTGCGTAGACATAAAAAATCAAAATGAAGAGTTACAACAAAAATACCAAGATAATATCCGAGAACTTGAAGCCTTTAATGCTCAAAAAGCAATCCAAGATAAAACATTGGAGGATATGAAAAAAATTAGCAATAAAGCTTCGGGAGTCACCACAAGGCTTACAAGCGGAGTGCGTGAATTTACGAGTGTGGTCAAGGAAGTTGAGGAGGGTATGTCTTCACAAATAACTCATCTAGAAGATACCTATGCTGCCATGACGCTTATGCTCAAACAAACAGAAGAATCCTCGATAAAAGTTGATTCTGCCTCTCAAAGCGCCGATACTTCACGGAAAAATGCCCTTATTGGTGCTAGCGATGTTAAAACAGCCGTTACAAGCATTGAGCTTGTTAAAGAAACGGTGCTGAGCTTACGCGAAACCATGAACAGACTCGTTGAAAAAACTGCTAACATTGGCAAAGTTATGGGTGTCATCAATGATGTTGCTGACCAAACAAATTTATTGGCGCTCAATGCAGCCATTGAAGCTGCCAGAGCCGGAGAGGCCGGTCGCGGCTTTGCTGTTGTTGCTGACGAGGTAAGGAAGCTTGCGGAAAAGACCATTCTCGCCACAAAAGAAGTGGCAGATGCAGTGACAAGCATACAAGAAGAAACAAACCTAAACATGCAAGCCGTTGCGAAAGCTGTTGAATATACAGTAGAAAGCGCACAAAAAGCAACACAAGCCGGTACTTTTATGCAGGATATCGTAACGGGAATGGATGAAACAGCATCGCAACTTAGCGACATTGCGGCCGTTGCGAAAGCTCAATCGCAAACCAGCAGGCAAGTCAATGAAGCTCTTGATGCTGTACAAAATGTTTCGGGAAATACCAGTGAGCATATGCGTAATTTTATGAATACATTAATAAGTTTTTCAAGTAATGTTGACGAAATCGGCATTATTGTACACGCTCTTGATACAGGAAACTTAAACGCAGCCACTTCAACCGGCACATTCATAACATGGAATAAAGATCTTGTGCTTGGATTAGAGCCGGTAGACAGCCAGCATAAACAGCTTTGCGATTATATCAACAAACTTTACAAGGCAATGCAAGACAATGCCAATGATAAAGTTTTGGGCGATTTACTAGACAAGTTGACGAACTATACCGTCACACATTTTAGAGATGAAGAAGCAATTTTTGGTGCAAGTAGCTATCCGTCTACTCAAAAGCATAAAGAAGCACATAAGAAGTTTGTGGCTAAACTCCATGACTTCAAAAAGCAATTGCTCAGCGGTAACGCAGCCATGAGCATTAATCTCATGGAATTCCTCAAAGATTGGCTCATCAAGCATATTATGGGAACTGACACACAATACCTGAAATATGTGAAAAAATAAAATTAAGTTTATAATATTACGCTTAATAAAGTTTAACGTGAAACATAAAGGGTCAAACCGATGACAAGTGCCATAATAAAACTAAAATTTCTGAAAAGATTTGGGTTCATTTATTATGCGTTTGGACGCAAAATGTTTCATAAACCCATAACCAGCTCACTGCTCTTCATCTTAGAGTTTTGTCTCATATCGTATGGCTATGTCCTTTTGCATAATGGTTTGAGCACACCGGATATGTATATATCATATTCAAAATCAATGTATTTTACTGTTATATCTGCAACTACAGTAGGCTACGGCGACCATTACCCCATATACACCATAAGTCAGTGGTATGTTATTTTGCTCATGATTATGTATTTGCCGTTTCGTTTTTTTTATTCGGCGGCGAGCTTTGGATTTTTATTTAAAAATTATACAGAATTAAAATCTTTGGGGAGGTGGTTTCCCTTGTTATTCGAACATATTATTGTTTATTGCAATGCAGAAAGTATTGAGCGAAATAATTTTTTGTGGCTACAGCGCTTTATTCGAGAAAACAAAAACTCTCGTAAATTCCAAGACTGTGACATTCTTTTGGTTAATAGCAATCAAGACGCCAATGAAAAACTTATTCATTTTTTTGCAGAAAGAGTAGGAAATTATGCGCATGTGCATTTTGTGAATGCCAACCTTAACGAAGATGGCTTTTTTGAAAAAATTCGCATAGAAAAAGCCAGACGCATTTATGTGCTTGCCGATGAAGACGATATCAGTAGCGATTCAGACGTTTTTGATATAATTTATCGCATTGACAAAGAAACAGAGTATAGTAACGGCGTTACTGCTGAACTTGTAAACGATAACAACCGAGAGCGCATTCGCAACCTTGGGGCTGATGTTATTTTACGCCCCAATCGCTCCATGCCGGAATTGCTCATCTCTTGCACTATTGCACCCGGCTCTGCTCAAATGATTGAGGAGATTTCGTCGCGCGGAGGGGACAGTATTGAACGTTTTGAGATTCCGAGGGCTGAATTTAAGTGGTGTGAATTATTATATCACTTGAGTATGCAGGGCATTGGCACTGCCACAGCTGTTATTTACGATGATGGAAAAGTGGATCCAAATCCACAAGGCAATACCACAATTTGCAATGCTACGGGTATCCTTATTCTCATATACGCCATGAATAGCAAGATTTATGAAGACGTTCAGGCACAAATTAACAACGTCATTGAGCAATTTGTATTGAAATAATAATTTACTTCGTTTTTTTCAGAACACAATAAAGCCCGGCTGCTTATGTAAAAAACATACACAGCCGGGCTTTTTATAAATGAATTTATTATATTATTCTAAAATGTACGCCTTCAAAATTTCACCATAAAACATAACATGACCATCCTTACTTGAACCATCACTAACCCCGTCAACAGTATCCGGATAAAAAGCTTGGTATTCTTCAGGAATTCTTGTTAAATCTTGCTCTTGTATATAGATAACTTTGCATTCCAGCGTCAAAGGTAATTCCTTAATCGCCGGAACATTAACAGTTTCACCATCAACCAAGGTTAGCCCGAGTTCGGCAATTTTATCCATATCTCTACCGGATTTAGAGCCACAAACCCCAAGAATTTTTTTAACATTATTTCCCATGGGAATATTAATGGTAAATTCAGGATTTTTACTGAGTTGCAGGCGTGTAAAGCGACTTTCACGCACATAGGTGAGGAAAATGTTTTTATGCCACTCAATGCCAAGTTTTCCCCAAGAGATTGTCATGGTATTCACTTTATCTTCGGTTTTAGTGGTGAGCAAAACACCATCTTTCACGCCTGTCAAAATCTCCTTGGCATACTCAAGCTCATCTATGTA
>CAYJJP010000253.1:0-3842 GCA_964370525.1 uncultured Desulfovibrionaceae bacterium
GTGTTGCAGGCTATGGGTAATGCAATGCCATTTGCTGTGGGTCAGCTTTTTATGCCACAAGGGGCACATACTCATGCTCCTATTTTGCGAATAATCAAAGAGTGCCTTGCTATGACGGGGCTTTGCCTTGAGGATGAGCGCGAAGTTCCCATTGATACGACTATGGTTAGCGCTGTTGCGTTATCTACTATGCCGTATATGTTGCAGATTTTGGTTCGTCCTACAAAGGATTTGGCGGTTGAGGGTTTGCAGGATGAAGGTTTTGAACGCACATTATATTTGGCTCGTAGGCGTATGGAGAAGGCGGCGCAGGCTTGGCTTGAGCAGCAGGGTCTTGAGCCTAATAGTTTTTATGTGGTAAGCCTTTCTGCTCGTAGTATTGTTTATAAAGGTATGTTGCCGGGGGCTTGCCTTGGTGATTTATATGGCGATTTGTTGGACATTAATTTTACGGCACCTTTTGCCATATTTCATGAGCGTTTTAGCACCAATACGTTACCTTCTTGGAGATTGGCACAGCCCTTTAAGAATTTGGCGCATAATGGTGAGATAAATACCATTCGTGGCAATGCAGCTCGTATGCATATGCGTCAACCGCAAATGTATTCTGCGCTTTTTGGCGATGAGCTTAAGGAGCTTTTTCCTATTATTGATGATAGTGCCAGTGATTCTGCACGCCTTGACAATGCCTTGGAGCTTTTGGTGCGTTGTGGTTATTCCATGACACATGCTTTGATGATGCTCTTGCCTGAGCCTTTTGGTGCGGCCTTTGTTATGGGTGATAATAAGCGTGCATTTTATGAGTATCATGCGGCGTTGATGGACCCTTGGGATGGTCCTACGGCGCTTATCTTTACTGATGGTTACAGTCGTGTTGGTGCCATGCTTGACCGTAATGGTTTGCGTCCTTGTCGCACGACAGTTTCGCAAGATGGCATGGTGGTGCTTGCTTCAGAGACGGGGGTTATGGACGTTGAAGCTGAGCGTATTGTATCACGGCAGCAATTGCGTCCACGGCGCATGCTCATGGTGGATGTTGCTGCCAGGCGTATAATTTCTGATGCGGAGATAAAGGGTAATGTTATTCGTGAAAAGCCTTATCGCCGTTGGCTTAAGCAATGTGCTATTTCACTTGCTGATCTTATGCACGATGAAGGCAATGCTCATCCGCAAGAAGTGACGCATGATTTGGCACGCACTCAAGCTTTGTATGGGTATGATTCCAAAATTATTAACAATGTGCTTTTGCCTATGGCTACACACAGCCAAGAGCCGGTGGGGGCTATGGGCCACGATGTTCCTTTAGCTGTGCTTGACAATCAGCCAAGGGCATTATTTAATTATTTCAAGCAGCAATTTGCCCAAGTTACCAATCCTCCCATTGATCCTTTGCGTGAAGAGCTTTCCATGTCGCTTATGAATTTTGCCGGTGCGGAGCGTAATATATTGGAACCGACGGCAGAAAATTGCAGTATTTTGCGTTTACCGCATCCTTTCCTTGATCGTAATGAGCTTTTGCATGTGCGCATGTCCACACGTAAGGAAGTGCAAGCTTATACACTTGATGCTACTTTTGCGACAAACACAAAAAATGGCGAACTTGCCCTTGAACAAGGCTTGCAAACCATGTTCACGGCGGCAGAAAAAGCTCTTGAGAGTGGTGCAACCATTTTGATTATCAGTGATAGCAAGAGCAATGCCACACGAGCGCCCATCCCAAGCCTCTTGGCTTTGTCTGCCTTGCATCATTATTTGCGGCGTATGGAAAAGCGACATTTATGCGGACTTATTGTAGAAACAGGTGAAGCTTTTGAAGTTATGCACATGGTTTTGCTTTCGGCCTATGGCGCCAGCGGCATTTGCCCCTATGCAGCGCTTGATACGGTGAAGGAATTAGCAGAAAAAGGTAAAATTGCAAATACCTTACCACATATGGCTCAAGCCAATTACATTTTGGCACTTAAAAAAGGAATGCTCAAAGCTTTTGCACGCCTTGGCATCTCCACGCAACGCTCGTTTAAAAGCGGACATTATTTCGAAGCCCTTGGCCTTGATGCAAAGCTTGTGGACACGCATTTTAGCGGAACGCCTTCGCGTATTGGGGGTATAGGGCTTGACAGCATTGCCAAGGATGCTCTGCAACGTCATGGACAAGCTTTTGGAATTATGGAAGTAAATGCTCAAGAAACTTCCCATTTATGGACTAAAGAAAGCGTCAAATTATTGCACAAAGCGGTGCGTAATAATGACACGACAGCTTTTGCCGATTATGCTAAAAACAAGGGCACATACATTACGCTGCGGGATCTTTTTAGCGTAAAAAGCGGTTCATCCATTGCACTTGAAACTGTGGAATCCAGTGCAGAAATCGTAAAGCGTTTTGTGGGCGCTGCCATGTCCTTTGGTTCGCTAAGCCAAGAAGCTCACGAAACCATTGCCGAAGCTTGCAATGCCATTGGAGCACGTAGCAATTGCGGTGAAGGTGGTGAGGATGTGCGGCGCTCTTCTCTCAATGAATACGGCAAGGACATACGTTCACGGGTGCGGCAAATAGCTTCCGGACGCTTTGGCGTAACGGCGCATTACCTTGCTCATGCCGATGAAATTCAAATAAAAATGGCTCAGGGCGCAAAACCGGGCGAAGGCGGACAATTACCGGCGCATAAGGTTACAGAAGAAATCGCATTTGTGCGTGGCACAACTCAAGGGGTATCGCTTATTTCGCCGCCGCCTCACCATGATATTTACTCCATTGAAGATTTAGCACAGCTAATATATGATTTAAGGCGCATTCAGCCTTCGGCAACCATTTCGGTAAAATTGGTGGCCGAGGCCGGCGTCGGTACTGTGGCTGTGGGCGTTGCCAAGGCCGGGGCCGATCAAATACTGATTTCCGGTCATGATGGCGGTACAGGCTCATCTCCGCTCTCCAGCATACAGCAAACGGGCTTGCCGTGGGAAATGGGGCTTTTGGAAAGCCATGAGGCTCTCATTGCCAATGGCTTACGCCATAAAATCAAACTACGCACTGACGGGCTTATTCGTAATGGCTATGACATGCTCATTGCCTTCATGCTGGGCGCTGAGGAATGCAGCGTGGGCACGGCTATGTTAGTGAGTCTTGGTTGTGTTATGTGCCGCCAGTGCTACAAGGGCAAATGCGTTGCCGGTATTGCTACGCAAGAACAAAAACTTCGCGCCAGATTTAGCGGTAAGGCTGAACACATACAGCGCATGTTTTTCTTCATGGCAGAAGATTTACGCAAGCATATGGCAAAACTAGGTATAGCTACGGTGCAAGAACTCATTGGCAGAGCAGATTTCTTGCAAATAAGCTCTCATGTGCCGGAACGAGCAAAACAACTTGATTTGTCAGCATTTTTCAAGTGTACCTGCAAAGGACTTGCTCCATGGAAAGCGTGTGCAGATACACACGAAGCTCCCTCACGCCTAGACAGAAAAATAATGGAACGAGCCGAAGAGCTTTTACAAGGCAAACCGGTGCGTTGCACATATAGCGGAACCATAATAAATACAGACCGATCCATCGGTACCCGCCTTTCCGGAGAAATTGCCAGACGTTTACAAAATCGCCGCTTGCCGCAACATTCCTATACTATTAATCTTCAAGGTTCTGCAGGTCAAAGCCTTGGGGCATTTTTAACCAGCGGCGTGACAATAACCGTGCGTGGTGATGCCAATGATTATGTGGGTAAGGGACTTAGCGGCGGTATTGTGGTGATAAGTCCGGCACGCGAAAGCCGTTTCGTCGCTGCAGAGCAAGCCATTGTGGGCAATGTGGCCTTGTATGGTGCCACCAGTGGTGAGGCGTATTTTTGCGG